>JAHELQ010000758.1 GCA_024644125.1 Candidatus Aminicenantota bacterium
TGTTGGCGGTGTATCGCGTCGGCTCCCAGATTGTCATTCCCGGGATTAACCTCGAAGCCCTGCAGCAGTTTTTTGAGCAGGCGCAGGGTACATTTTTGGGATTTCTCGATATGTTTTCCGGTCGGAATATGTCGCGAATGACAATTTTTGCACTGGGTATCATGCCCTATATTAGCGCTTCAATTATTTTGCAGCTTTTGCAAGTGGTATGGCCCTATTTAGAAAGAATCTCTAAAGAGGGTGAATTAGGAAAAAGGAAAATTACCCAGTATACCAGATATGGAACTGTTGGTATTTGTTTGGTTCAGGCTTTTGGAATTGCATTGGGACTTGAAAAAATGAACCCTAGCGGCCTTCCCGTCGTTCTAGATCCAGGTTGGGGGTTCCGTTTTATCGCGATCCTGACGCTTACCACTGGAACTGTATTTATTATGTGGTTAGGTGAGCAGATCTCCGAACGGGGTATCGGTAACGGAATATCTCTTATCATTTTTGCGGGTATCGTAATCGGATTGGTTCCTGGTGCCGGTGGCCTCATCGAAGGTTTGCGAACCGGCGATTTTATGCCCCTTACGCTGATTTTCTTGATGGTTTTAATGATTGCTGTCATTGGTTTTATCGTTTTTGTGGAAATGGGACAGCGTAGAATTCCTATTTCTTATGCAAAACGAGTGCAGGGACGTAGGATGATGGGCGGCCAGAGTACCTTTTTACCATTAAAGGTTAATACAGGCGGTGTTATTCCTATCATTTTCGCATCATCCGTCATTACCTTTCCCGCCACGATCGCAGGATTTATCAACCATCCGATTGCAAAACAAATCGCGAATCAGCTCGGTTTCGGAATGCCTTTGTATAACTTGTTGTATATTACCTCGATCATCTTTTTCACTTATTTTTATGTTTCCATCATTTTCAATCCGCAGGATGTATCCGATAACTTGAAAAAGCATGGGGGATTCATTCCGGGAATTCGCGCGGGGAAAAACACTTCCACTTATATTGACGGTGTTTTGTCAAAATTGACTTTTGTCGGTGCAATTTATCTGGCGGTAGTGGCCTTGATTCCTGAATTCCTGATGACCGGTTTCAAAGTTGGAGCTCTTCCGTTTGTTGGTGATTTTTTGGAAGCCAATTTACCAAAGTGGTTTTATGAAGGTATGAATATAAAATTTTACTTTGGTGGAACCTCGATCTTGATTGTAGTCGGCGTGGCAATGGATACAGTTCAGCAGATTGAAGCACAGTTAACCATGCGAAACTATGAGTCTTTTTCCAGAAAGGGAAGAATAAAAGGTAGAAGGTAGAGAATGCTACGGATTATCCTTTTTGGCGCCCCTGGTTCGGGCAAAGGTACCCAGGCGAGAAGAATCGAGCGCGAGCATCAGTACAAACATGTATCAACCGGCGATTTGATTCGTACGGAGATTCAGAAAGATACTCAACTGGGGAGAAAAATGAAAATCCTGGTAGATGAGGGACGATTCGTCCCTGACGATATCATGATTGAATTAGTGAAGAACCGGGTGAACAACGAGGATATTATCAACGGCTATATCATGGATGGCTTTCCCCGCACATGCAATCAGGCGAGATCCTTAACTCAAATCCAGGTATCCCGGGAAGTAGCCATTTATTTGAATGTGCAAAATGAAGCAGTTATAGTTAACCGGATACTTTCCCGGTTGATTTGTTCTAATTGCGGAGCTATTTTTAGTACCATTGCCCGACCGCCGAAAAAAAATGGGATTTGTGATCATTGTGAAACGGTTCTTGTTAAGAGGGCGGATGACAATGAAACAGCAATTAAAGAGAGAATCCGGATTTATCACCGGGAAACCTTGCCGGTACTTGAGTATTACCGTAATCAAGGTGTTTTAAATCAAGTGGACGCCTCATTGGAAGTAAACACTGTTTTCAGTAAGATTTCGGAGTTGATCAATTGATTACGTTGAAAACTGACCGGGAACTTAAACTTATGCGTGAAGCCAATAGAATTATTGCGATCATTCTTACTGAGATAGGTGAAAGAATAAAGCCTGGCGTGTCTACTTATGACTTGGATCAATGGGCTGAACAAAAGATTTTAAGTCTTGAAGGAAAGCCCGGGTTTAAAGGTTATAATGGATTTCCCGCTACACTATGCACTTCTATCAACGATGAGGTTGTGCATGGGATACCTTCACGTGATCGTATTCTTGAGGAGGGGGATATCATTGGGGTCGATGTCGGCTCG
>JAHELQ010000225.1 GCA_024644125.1 Candidatus Aminicenantota bacterium
GCTGTATCTTCTGAAAGGCAAGCGGCATTTGCAGAAGGCGTTGGAGGCCGATCCCACGTACGAGTCCGCCCGTAAGCGGTTGAAGCAGTTGGATTAGAGGCTGGCTGAAGCCGAAGATGGAGATGATATGGGTATGAATTGGCGGCGATTTCCAATAATTCGCGGAGTGTTGCGTTGGTTCCGGTCGGCGAGTTTCGCCATCGATGGCATCTTGCACGCCACCAAGAGTCAGCGGCATATTAAATTCCATTTATTGTCGGCGTTTACGGTGCTGTTTTTGTGTTTTGTGATTGGAGTGACAAAATTCGAGTTCATCGCCATCTCGATGGTGACATTATTGGTGATCGCGGCGGAGATGTTCAACTCCGCCATCGAAGCGGTGGTAGATTCCAAAACCTCTCAGTATAACGAGTGGGCGCGGATCGCCAAGGATGTGAGCGCCGGCGCCGTGTTGGTGTGTTCGGTGGGAGCAGCGATCGTAGGGTATTTGGTGTTGTGGCCCTATATGATTCGCCTTCTCGACGAGGGTCCATGGATCAGTAAGCACGAGCCGGAGAACATCGCGGTGTTGGCGTTGATCATGGTGATGGTGACGGTGATTTTGCTCAAGTCATACTCGGGGAAGGGAAGGGCGCTTCGGGGTGGGTTTCCCAGCGGCCATGCGGCGTTGTCGTTTTCGGTGTTTGTGTCGGTGACCCGGATCACCGACATGCAGATCGTCATCGTCCTATTCCTGGCGGCGGCTCTGGCGGTTACGTTGAGTCGGTTCTTCATGAAGATCCATACTTTACTTGAATTGGCTACCGGAGTCGTGATCGGTAGCGGCATCACCTATCTCTTGTTTTTGATTTTCCTCTAGCGGCCGATAGGGATGGATTTTCGAGCCGAAGAGGTGTATGAAAGTTTTAAAGATATTTAAGGAGGGGTAGGATGAATATCAAATTTACGATAATGATCGTAATGGCGGTGGTTTTGGTGCTTGTCGGGTGCGCCTTACAGGAGGCCCCCAACGGCGACCAGCCGCCGCAAGAGAACCCGGTCCCGGTATTGACATACATTTCACCGATGTCGAAAGTGGCGCATTTACCATCGTTTGTCTTGACCTTGACGGGGAATGATTTTGTCGATGGCGCGGTCATTGTGTTCAACGGCGTTGAAATGGAGACCACGTTTATCGATTCTTCCGAAGTGGCGTGCGTGATCACGCCGGAAGATACGGCTCTGCAAGGTATGACAGCGGAAGCGAACGATCCGTCGGCGATGGGGGAGATCCAGAATGCGAATATCGATGTATCGGTGCGCAATCCGGAGCCCGGGGGCGGCGAATCCAACCCGCTGATTTTTACGGTTCGCTCCAATCACCAATTCGCCGATGCGGTGAATGTGTCGGAGGATTTTCCCGATATCGAGAGCATGAATCTTTTGGTTGAGCCCGGCGGCGGCGTGAATGTGGTGTTTTCCGATATATTGGATTACACCCCCCTGAGGATTTATATGCGACGGTCCTCCGACGGCGGTGATCAGTGGGGCGCGTTATTGCCGGTGACAGTAAATCCCGCCACAAAACCCTATTACCCGGTTTTGGCTATGAGCGGCGACGGCGATTTGTATTGCATCCATTCCCGGGGAAATTACGGCTATGTGTATTTTAGCCGCTCAACTGATGGCGGAGCCTCCTGGACCACACCGATTCCGATTGCGACCAATTTTTATCCGTTGACTCCTACCAATACCATAACGGATATGAAAGTGGATAGTAACGGCGTCATTTATGTGTTGGTGGAATTCGGCGAATTGGAGGAGCGGTTGGGAACGATATATTTTACAAAATCGCTTGACCGGGGCGTTACCTGGAGTCACTTGCAACAATTGTCGGCCCGGAGTTTCGGAAACATGCCCGCATTGGCTGTGGATTCCAACGACAATATCTTCGCTGTCTGGTTGGACAGGAAATTCTACACTTCCAAAACCCCCTGGTACGTTCATATGAGACGGTCCAGCAACGGTGGGGAGCAATGGACCGCGGGCAAGAACATCAACGAAGGGTACGAAGGTTATTACTCCGGAGGGCCGGCCATCGCCGCCAATCCTACCGATGATCACCTGTATGTGGTGTGGGCCAGTCGCCCGAATTACACTTCCGGCAATTTCCAGATCTTCTTCTCCCGCTCGATAGACAACGGCGCCTCCTGGACCCTGCCCATGAACATCTCCGCCAATCAGTTTTTAAACCTGTTACCGCAGGTGGCGGTGGACGCGGCTGGCAATATCAATGTCGTGTGGGGTCATTCGGGACAAATTTGGTTCCGGCGCTCAACCAACGACGGGACGTCCTGGAGTCAGATCGTCCCGGTCACGTCCATTCCCGTTGGCAAATATTGGTCCAGAATCGGAGTGGATGATGCGGGCAATGTCAAAATCGCCTGGCGCGGCAACACCATCGGCGCCTTCAAGGTATATTTGTCCCGGAGTGAATATTGAGGATTTTTTTTCTTTGAAAAATTGTCGGGAATTTTTTATAATACTGAAATGGACGAACAGAACATCGAGATTGTACCCGAGATCGACCTCATGGGTGAGGCGCGGGCGTTGCGCGGGAAAATCGAAGCTGCGTTGAAGAAGGAGATGCAGGAGGCTGCACAGCAGTCTATGTTAGGGCTCTTTCTCTCCATCGGCGGTTTTTTGATATTCGGCGGAATATTGTACATGTTTGTGGCGTGGGCCTTGATTAAAATGGATATGACCGGGCCCGGGAAGTTTCCCTTCGGATTGTTTTTTTTGATCTACATCATCGTGTTCGCAGGATTGGTAGTATTGAGCGAAAAATACGAACCCCAAAAGGAATACTACCTCGGCAAGGGATTCGCCGGGCAAACGTATGACGATCCGTTTACCTTGCGGGACAACATGGACCGCCGGCACATGGCGCTGGGTTTTTTATTGGTGGTCCCCAATTTTTTCCGCATGAATATGAAAAACATTTTCGATTATTGGAACTCCAATTCGCCGGTCACCAATTCGACATTAACCGCCGCCATCTTAGCCTTCGTCAAACAACCCCAGTGTAACGCGGATATTTTCGATGCCATGCGGGAATTGAGATTCAGCGGCAATTCCATATCCCAGACTCTCGGATATTTGCGGCTGATCAATTGGATCGAGACCAAAGAGGATAACGGCCGCAACTATGTTTTTTTGACCGAAAAGGTGAAAGACATATTATTCTATTGATTTGCCAGACGCCTTTCGCTCGAAAAATCATTCAGTATATTTACAAGTGATAAAAAAATGATATTATTATAGATTAGGGAGAGTTGACGATGTGCATCGAAACCGAAGAAGAACTACTGCGGATGCAGGAGATTGGGAGAATTGTCGCCACCGCCAGAGAAGAGATGCTGAGCAAAGTGAAGCCCGGAATCACCACTGCCGAACTCGACCGTATCGGCGATCGCGTTCTCGATATGCACGGAGCACGATCCGCGCCCCGGACTGAGTACCAATTCCCCGGCGCCACCTGTATCAGTCTCAATGATGTCGTGGCCCATGGGATTCCCGGAGACGACATCATTTGCGAGGGAGACCTCTTGAACATCGACGTCTCGGCGGAGAAAAACGGATATTACGCGGATACCGGAGTATCCCTGGTCGTGGAACCGGGCAAACCAGAGTTGAAAGCGTTGGTGGAGGTGGCCCGCAGCGCGCTTCGCAAAGCGATCGCCCAGGCCTTTACCGGGAATCCCATCAACCGCATCGGCGGCATCATCCAGGACGAGGCCCGTAGGAACGGTTACACCGTCTTGAAGAATCTCACCGGCCACGGCATTGGGCGGCAGCTCCACGAAGAGCCCCGCCATATCCTCAATTATTACGAACCATGGGATAACGAACCCTTGAAGGAGGGGATGGTTCTTGCCATCGAGACATTCGTCTCCACCGGCGCTGAGTACGCCCACGAAAAATCCGACGGCTGGTCCCTCACCACCACGGACGAAAGTTTCGTGGCCCAATTCGAACACACCATCGTCGTCACCTCCCAGATCCCCATCATCCTCACCCGAATTTAGAAAAGCTTGCTTTTTTATTTATGGCTATGTATACTTTATATTAATAATGGTGAGTGAAGAACAAATGAAGCGTAATATTTTTTCATTAGCAGAACAAAACTCAAAGTATTTATCCACTGAATACAATGTGCTCATCAAAGATCTTGATTCTAACGATTATGATCTGGTGACCGGTTTCAGGAACTTGATTCGCGATACATGGAAATTATCGATCAACTTAGAAATGAAAAGAGTGGAACAATTTCTTAACTCCGAAAAATATATGAATATCTATGAAGTGTCTGAACGCGAGGTAGATGAAAAAATTGAGAATGGCGAATTGGCGGCGAATGATAAAGAGTCGGAGATCGAACAAGTCCTGCGCTCAAAATTGAAGACGTTTTACAAATCCCGTATTACCTACGATTCGTTGTGGGAGGACGGAAAGAAATTCAAGTATGCTGCACTGAACATCGGCGGCGCAGGGATATGCCGTTTTGGACCTTTTTGTATCTGCTTCAAGAAAGAATATATCGATAGGCTGAAGATGTTGGCTTTTGTCAAGATGGATAGTCTCAAGCATTATGATCATGGGGAAAGCAATGATTTTAACGTTTTCATAAGAGATCTTGCCGCAAAAGGAGATGTCTCGTTACTTGCAGCCTTGAAGCATCAGCAGGATATTATTTCCAGTGATGGGGACGGCTGGCATTTTATTGTATGCAATAACGAAGACTTCATAGAAGCGGTGACAGTGGAAGAATTACTGATATCGGCTGTAGAATCTGTCCGCGTAACCAAAGACCAATATTGGGAAGCTCTGGAATTCAAACTGGGTAGCTTTGATGAGGAAATCGCTTTTGACCGAAATTTGCGCGCGAGTTCAGTTTTAGATATAATAGATACATTGAGAGAGAAAAAAATCACTGTGGAGTTTGTTGATGAAGGTTGAACTTATTGCGATTGACAAAGCGGATGGGAGGGGCATCATTTCTGAGAATGATAAATATTATATCGTACGCCCCCCATACCGGGCCAAGGACAAGATCGGGATTCGGGAAAAGGATGTAGAAAGAGCGTTTTTCCAGCATGGATTTGAAAGTATTGAGCGTGCTCCAATGTCTATTGCCGACGTTGTGTTTTTTTTGAAAAATGAATACATCGATTTTCATAAACAGCAAGAAAAAGACCTTCCCAGTCCTGAAGAATTGACGCGGCTGCTTGAATACGCGCCGGATGATCTATTGCAAAAGTATATTGTGAGGGTGCGCGAAGATTATCTTCTAAAGAACAAACATGATATAGCCGAGAAGCTAGCGCTGGAATTGATGGGTACAGAAAAGGTAAGCTTGAACCCAAAATTTATCCATGATGTTTCGCAAATTTTAAATGAGTGTAGAGAACACAGGGAACGAAAAAGTGCTATTATCTTCAGCGACGTCAATTTAGATCAACGGTTTCCCCGGGCTGCCAAACGTTACACTCTACAATCGTTACTAGAAAAGAAAATGGATATATTGAAGCAGGGTTGCCTGATAAACGTGGGTGCGGCTTAATGGAAAAAGTATGAAAACTGTCACCTTTTATTCTTATAAAGGTGGGGTAGGGCGTACCCTGGCATTGGCGAATATTGCCGTATATTTATCTCGTTTCGGTCAAAATATATGCTTAGTTGATTTCGATCTGGAGGCTCCTGGACTTCTGTATAAATTACCCGAGTTTTTTTCGCCGGACGCAAAACAAGGCCTGGTAGATTATATCTATGAATTCGTCGAGACGGGGCAGGTTCCGTCGAAAATAGAGGATTTTTCTTTGACTGCGAAAAAACTGCCAGATTCTTGGGGCAAAATAGACGTCATTCCTGCTGGAAATATTTTTTCATCAGAATACTGGAAAAAACTCGCCTCTCTCGATTGGCATGACCTTTTCTATTCAAAAGAGGGGGAAGGAATTCCGTTTTTTCTGGAACTTAAAGAAAAGATTTTCAACGAAATAAATCCCGATTTTTTACTCATCGATTCCAGGACTGGTATCACAGAAATGAGCGGTGTATGTACCACTCTTCTAGCCGATCAAGTAGTATTTCTTATAACCAATAACCGTGAGAACCTCGACGGTTCTCGGCAGGTGATGAGAGGGCTCGCGAAGGGGAAAAGATTGGTGAATCAACCCCCCGTGAAATTCCATCTGGCGTTGACCAGGATTCCTTTTCCCGAAGACGACGATGATCAAGATATCGAAAACGAATTGACCGGGAATATCCTCTCTTTTTTTAATGAACCGGCGGACGAACTTCAAGAACAACTTTATATTCCTGGTGTTTCTATTTTGCATTCGGATCGTGAAATTGAATTGTCTGAAACTATACGTTTAAATCAGGAGAATTTCATAGAAAAGCCTCTGTCCCGCGATTATCTAAATCTTTTTTCTAATATTGTATTGGAAGAGGATATAATGCCGGGAATCAAAAAAAACATCGATCACATTCTCGAACATGACCGGTTACTCCCGGAGCCAGAAAGAGCTTTGATAGAATTGGAAAAAATTGCAGAAGTTTACCCTTGCTCCTATGTATTTGAAAAACTCATCGATTTGTATTTGTTGCAGAAAGTAGGGAATAATAAAATTCTCACTGCATTCTCAAAACTCTGGGAAACGAATAAATCCCCTCAAAAAAGACTTCTTGAAAAACTTGCTAAAATAGTTGAAAATCCAGAAATATATCCTGATCTCGGGAAATCCCATTTACAGATGATAGAATTGTACTTGAGTTATGAGCCCACCAATAAGAATTATCTCGAGAGACTGTTAGTTGAAATCTATAATTGTGTCGAAGATTATGAGAACGCCATCAAGTACAGCATCCAGATATTGAAAAAAAATTCCGGTGGAAAAGAAAGTATGGTGGGAATATTGTCATCCATATTAGATAAAATTCTAGATTTAGATAAACGCTTAGAGGTTTATACAAAGTATTGGAACATGGTGCTTAAATTTCCATTACTAAAAGCCCATCTGATTGAAACTTTATTTTTGGCCGGGCATAAAGAAAAAATACCCATTATATGGGAAAAGAAAGATACATCGACTGTTTGGCCGCATCTCTTAAGGAAAAACGGAGTAGTATGTTTTGCTATTAGTTTGATGGTTACGCTTGAAGATGATTGGATATATTATCACTCAGAAAAATTTCTCCAACAGGCTATAAACGAAGAAGATAGGGAGATGGTATTTCAGATCGGGAAGGTTTTTCGTTGTTTAGATAGGTATACAGAATTCATTCATATTTTGCCAGAAGATTTTGATGATAAACAAGAGATTTTAGATCAACTATGCCGCTCAAAATAATTTGGAAATCGAGCTGGTGAGCATTGGAAAAAGCAAATTCGAGGGCGCCGGTTTTTTGTGGGAGAAAAGTAGATTATGAATCAATTTGATGTTGTGTTTGTGTTGCCTTATCCGTTCGCCGATCATCCGTCGTTTCCAGAAGGGCTGTTGAAGCGGTCGTTGGAGCGGAAGGGTTTTTCGGTAGGGGTGATCGAGACGCCCTTCTGGCAAGAGAGCAAGTCGTTTTCGGTGTTGGGTAGGCCCAATCTGTTTTTTGCGGTGATTACCGGGCCTGTGGATTCGGTGGTTTTGAATTACACGTCGTCCCGGAAACGGCGCAACGAGGATTTGTACCAGATGGACGGCAAGGCTTTTTTTCAGGGCTACCCCCCTTCGATAAAATACAAGATCAGACCCGATCGCGCCGTGACGGTGTTTTCCAACCGTATCAAAGACGCGTTCAAGGATGTGCCTATCGTGATCGGCGGAGTGGAAGCTTCGTTGCGCCGGTTTGCCCATTATGATTTCCAGCAGGAAAAGATCCGCAGGTCTGTTCTCCTGGATTCCCGCGCCAATATATTGGTGAATGGGATGGGGGAGATGCAGCTTCTCGAAATAGCGGAAAGAATGAAAAATGGGGAAGAAATCGATGGCATCGATATTCCCGGTACGACGTCTGTGCGGCGGGAGGCTCCCGGAGGGGAAAATTATCTGCGGCTTCCGTCTTCCGAAGAGA
>JAHELQ010000226.1 GCA_024644125.1 Candidatus Aminicenantota bacterium
ACATGCCGGATCTGTTCGACCGCTTCGTGTTCCGTCACCAGATTGTAAATATTCCATGGCAACGCGGGGGTGGGTTGTCTCAACGTCTGAAACAACGTCAATGGTTTACCTACACTGACTGCGGCTGTAAAAATTATCGGCGCCGTTTCCCCGGCCGCCCGCCCCATGCTGATCACCATTCCGGTTAGAATCCCCGGTAACGCTGCCGGTAAAATAACTGTAGCAACAGTTTTAAGCTTGCTTGCCCCCAGACTGAGCGCCGCCTCTTTATACGTCTTGGGGACAGCCATGATGGCCTCTTCGGAGGCTCTAATAATGGTGGGAAGCACCAATAGCGCCAGAGTCAACGATCCTGCCAGCACACTTTTGGAATTAGAGACCTTCAAGGTGTTGATAAAAAACGCCAACCCAAACAGACCGAACACAATGCTGGGAACGCCTGCCAGCGTGCTGATGCAAATGCGCAGGAAGCTGACAATCTTCCCTGTCATGGCAAATTCTGTCAGGTACACGGCGGCGATCACTCCCATAGGAATGGCAAACAGTATCGTGCCTAGAATCAAATAAAAAGTCCCCAACACCTCGGCCCAAATCCCGCCGAACAAATGGGCGTCGTAGGAATCATCGAATAAAAATCGCCAATAAAACGTCCACCGGGGCCGCATCATGCCCTCGATATTTTCTTCCAAATAGGGAAACAACGGTTCCAGCGTGGTACCCTTGAATTCCTCCTGCCGTGGAGCAAATACTTTCTTGCCCATTTCATCGGGATTGGAATAATCCCATTTTTCCACAGTCAGGATATGATACAATGTTTGCAGCGTTTTGTCCCAACGAGTGCTGCCGAATTGATCCCGCAACATCACCGGACGGTCCTCGCTTAAACGGGGACCCAATAACTGCAGAAGCAGAGGCTTCAATTTTTCCAGTTTCGGTTCATATTCATAGGCATCGGGGATCTCTTCGTTTTCCACTTGCATTTCAAATGCGCCCAACAATTGGTACACATAGTCGCGTTTTTCATTTACCTGGCGAAGTTCCTGCGTCAACGACGATTTGTCTCCCCTGCCGAATTTCTCGTAATTGAACCTGCGGAATTCCACAGTTCCCTTAAAAACGAAGGCGCCGATACCTCTTGCAAAAATCGGAGCGAGCACAATGATAAGCGACGCGGACAACAAAAAGATGGAGATGAATCCCATGCCGCTGAACGATTTATCCAGCATTTTCCTGGTTTGCAATTTCATGAGCCTGTCCCCCATTTTTTCCTGGACCGAACAACAATCCATTCGCTGATGAAATTACTGACAAACGAAAACACCAATAAAAGCAAAGCCATCGCAAACAACACATGGTAACGGGCCGAGCCGGTCACATGATCAGCCTCGCCCATATCGCCGGCGATAGTGGCGGTCAGGGTTCTTATCGGTTCAAATACATTGAACCAGGGCTCGGGAATCTGCGCCGCGTTTCCCGAGGCCATCCAGACGACCATTGTCTCGCCGATGGCCCGCATCACGCCTAAAATGACGGCGGCGATTATGCCAGATTTGGCGGCGGGAATGACAACTTTGAAGATCGTTTCGGTGCGGGTGGCTCCCAGCGCGTAACTCCCCTCCCGCAATTCGCGGCCCACCGCTTGCAACGAATCTTCCGCCACGCTGACGATGGTGGGAAGCGCCATAATGGCCAGGATCACAGACACATTGAGCGCGTTGGTGCCGCTGGAAATGGTGATTCCATTAAAAATGCCGTATAGACGATATAAACCGGCCAACAGCGCGACTTCCAAAAAAATAAAAAATGCCATCCGCAGTCTTTCTTTGTCGAGACGGTCCGCCAGAATATCGCTGAAAGCATAAATCAGGATGGAGCCGATGGGAAGACCGAATAGCCACACAAAAATCCCCAACAAGTGTCCTCCCTGTCGCTGTAAGATGGGCGCGAACACCACTAACGCGAAGAAGCCGTAGGCGACGGAGGGGATGGCCGCGATGATCTCGATCACTGGTTTGACAGCCTGGCGCACGGAAAATGGTAATATATCACTTAAACTGACAGAGGACACAATTGCCAGAGGCACGGCCAAAAGCGTTGATAAAAAGGTCACCATCGCGCTGCCGAATATAATCGCCAGGGACCCGAATTCCGCCGGATCTCCCGAGGGATACCAACGGAGGCTGGTGAAGAATTCGCCGATTCCCCGCAATTGAAAGAACGGCAACGCGTCCCTGGCGATATAAAAAATAATGAACAAAACCGCAATGGCTGACAGCGAGGTAACCAGGAACAAAAATCCCTCTATGGAAAAAGAAACCAGCCTTTTAATGCGGCTGGTTCCTTTGCTGATTAAAATACTCTTTTTTTTCCCGTTATTCACAGTTACGTTTCCTGCGATTAATATTCAGTCACAGGGACAAATCCGATTCTTTTCACAATCTCCTGGCCTTTTTTGGACAAATGGATGGTGACAAACTGATACAGATGGGAACCCATTTTTGGATATCCGTTGGTGAACATATACAAAGGACGGGCAATGGGATATTTGCCGCTGGCGACAGCGCGCCCGGTGGGGAAGATACCGTCGATCTTCAAACCTTTGACAGTGGCATCCAGAAAGCCCAATCCCAGATAACCGATGGCAGCCGGGGTGCTCTGAACTCTACCGCGAATCGCGCCATTACTGCCGACATATTCACAACCTTCGACGATTTTCTCTTTCTTCATGACCAGACCTTCAAACGTTTCGTAAGTACCGGAATTGGTATCTCTGGAGATCATGACGATCGGCTGGGTGGGACCGCCTAATTCTTTCCAGTTTTTGTATTTCCCAAGATAGATATCCCTAACCTGTTCCACAGTCAACTCTTTTACCGGATTGGAGGGGTGAACCACAATAGCGATACCGTCCAGAGCCACCACATGGGTCACAGGGAAAATACCTTTATCTACCGCCACCTTGAACTCTTTGTCCTTCATGAAGCGGGACATATCGGCTATCTGGCAGGCATTGTTGATCAAGCTCTTGGCGCCATTGCCGCTGCCCGATTCACTGACTGTGATATTCACATCGGGATTCTGGCCCATATAATACTCGGCGAACGCCTTGGCGATAGGCCCTACGGTTGTGGAGCCGTCAATCACGATATTTTCCTTCGCCATCAAAGGCGGCACATTCAAAATCAACACCATTGAAATTAAAAGACCCAATAATATTCTCATTACTTTCCTCCTATAGATTTAAGGGTTGCCCCCGAGATCCAGAGTACAGTATCATTTTTCTATGTTAAGCCAGAATAAACCTAATGTTAAATTTCCGTAAAGAACCTCATTTCCCCTATAAATCTTCATTTGCCGGTTATTATACAACGAAATCCCCTTCCAGTAAAGAATTTGTCTGATTCGACTTCAGAGATTTTCACCGGTAACCTGAGCCTGGAAAAATTATTTCAGATTTCCCGCTTCTTGACAGGGAAAAATTAACCTGTAATAATTACATTTCTATTTGACGAGGAATCACAAATGCCTTTATTCGACGCCCATCTCCATCTACAAGACGAACGCATTAATCAATCGATCGACACAATACTGAAGAAAGCCTCAGAGGCCGGAGTGAAGGGATTTTTATGTTGCGGCAGTATGGTGGAAGACTGGCAGGATGTTTTGGAGATCAGTCGCAATTGGCCGGCGGTCATCCCGGCCTTCGGACTTCACCCATGGTATGTGGAAATGGCGCCTAAAAGCTGGCCGGACCTCTTGAAGGAATATCTAATATGTACTCCCTCCGTGGTAGGAGAAATCGGACTGGACGTGATGTTTAGAAAAAAAACGCTGGAACTTCAATTGCGAGCGTTCGAGATACAACTGGCGCTGGCGGTCGAGTTGAAACGGCCGGTCAGTGTCCACTGCCTCAAAGCCTGGCATCACTTGATCCCGATCATCGAGCGTTACCGCCGCAGCGGTGTTACCGTTCAATTACACGCCTACAGCGGAGGGCCGGAGCAAATTGAGAAACTGACCGATTTGGGCTGCTACTTCTCCTTCACCGGCGCCATTACCCGTGAAAACAGCAAAAAATTGCGCGCGTCCATTACCAGGGTTCCGCAGGACCGTTTGTTGCTGGAAACAGATTCCCCGGACATCCCGCTTCAGATCGACGGAAAAATTGACAAAACGATCCCCAACCAACCGGCCAACCTGCCATTGGTTTTGCGGCAGGCAGCCCGGCTTCTCGAAAAAGACGAATCCGTGCTGGCGGCGCAAACCTGGGACAACACCATCGCCTTTTTGGGCCAAACAGCAGGCTACTTTAACTTCAAGGATTTACCCCTCCATGATTCCAGAACGGTTTAAACGAACAGCGCTCCTTCTGGGAGACAACGCATACAGAAGGCTCGAATCATCCCACGTCACAATTGTGGGTTTGGGAGCCGTCGGCTACCACGCGGCCGAAGCAATGGTACGCTATGGAGTCGGCGGCATCCGGCTGGTGGATTTCGACATCCTCAGGGAAAGCAATATCAATAGGCAACTGCTGGCTCTTAACTCCACAACCGGCATGCCAAAGGTGGCGGTGGCCCGCGATAGATTGCTGGACATTAATCCCGGTTTGCGGGTAGAAACCTACGAATCATTCTTCCACCACGACACCTTCGAACAATTGTTCCAGACACCCACGGACCTGGTGGTGGATGCCATCGATAGCTTCAGTCCGAAGCTGGCTCTTGTCACCATGTTGCTGCAACGACAAATTCCATTGGTCTCCAGTATGGGAGCCGCCTTGAGGACAGATCCGCTGGCGATAACAGTGGATGATATATGGGAAACAAAAGTCTGCCCACTGGCCGGCAGATTGCGGAAATTCCTGCGACGGCAACAGGTGGAGGGGGGATTCCCCTGCGTGTATTCCACCGAAACTCCAGCCGGGACCATGATTCCGCCGGAAGACGAAATAGAGCCTTGTTACGACCGGGGCAGGCAACGCAATACCATCGGCAGCATCTCCTACATTACGGGAATTTTTGGCTACCTGGCCGCCGCCGAGGCCCTGAAGTCTTTACTA
Organism: Candidatus Aminicenantota bacterium; assembly: GCA_024644125.1. Lineage (GTDB taxonomy): Bacteria > Acidobacteriota > Aminicenantia > UBA2199 > UBA2199 > JAHELQ01. The sequence continues at coordinate 5,063 of JAHELQ010000226.1, forward strand.
GGGCGAGACACCCGACAATCAATCAAAACAAATGATCTTTACAATCACCAATAAACAAACAATATACTATCGCATAGACGGACTGGGACAGGGTCCGACAATCCGTTCGCTATTTATGGCCGATCCATCCTTCCCCCGCCGCCTGGACGCCGAATCCATCAGGCAGTTCATGTTGGATTCCCTCCAACCTGGCAGGACATTCTTTGAAGGTATCGCTCGACACGAACCGGATCCCCCATTGGAGTCCATCGAAGACGCAATCGCGGCCATCTCCCGACATACCATACAGGATGACCGGCTGGGTATTGCATTGCTCCTGAATTCAGTGTCCGCTCCCGACCTATCCTGGCTCCAAAAAGATGAATTGAAAAACATTCCGGTCTTTGCCCCGTCCACCATCGCCAATCTACAGTCACAGAATGCGCCCAATCTTACGATCGTCGATTCCAACGAAACGCGATTCATCGCTGCTCTCCCCGACACTATCTCGGCGGTCGAAGCCCCCATCGACACATTGCTCCCGGTAACGGCAACACTAGTCGCCCGGGCCATGAAGCAGGCGGGAATCGACCGGGCAATCGCCATCCACGAACCGAATATCGATCGAGCGTACATCGCCGCCGTATTTCGCTCAATTGGGCTTCAGGCGCGTTCTCTTTGCCGGGACGCCACAACGGAGACCGAACCATTCATCGATCTCTCTTGCTACGAGCGACCGCAATTATTCCGACAACTAGCAAGCGAGCTGGAGCTCCCACTCAACCTATCAACTCCCCGCCAGCATATAATCGAGACCACCCTCTGCCTCCTGCACACCCAGATGACCGGACAGCTCCTAAAAGAACGCAGAAAAATCAAGGAACGCGAAACCGCGTTCCCTGGGTAAAAATTTTCCGTTATTTGGGAGAACAGGTAAAAAGCCCTACAGCCGAATCTCCATAAGGATTGAAGGCGAAGAGTTTGTAATCGCTACCGACAGTATATATCTGCGCCACAGTAAACATACGGGCCACGCCCAACTCCAACTGTTCCGCCATCATATTGCGCATCCAAACAATCTCTATATTATTTATATCTGAGGAAAAAATAACCTCGCTGGCGGCGATCGTGCCGATAGCGCCGTGATGCAATAGCGAATACGCGATACTATACCCCAGATGCCAATACTCGAAGGGGTTCCCATTTAAGCAGCTATTCATGAACACAAATGAGGGATGCTCATTATCCAAAGGCGGGTAATTACTATTATTATTAATATAAAAAACATCGACCGCGATATCGAAGGTACCGTGCGTTTTCCATTCCACAACCCCGAAATCCTGACTCAGCCAGGCGGCCCTAACGATATCTTCATTGTAGGCCGTACGGGTGCCGTCATCGTTATAGGTGTCGTCATCCTGAAACACCTCCAGAACTCCATTGGCGTATTCCAGATTCAGTTCGGGAAAACAATCGATCACAGACTGCCAATTCCCCGGTTTGGAAAACCAGGGTCTATCAATAAAAGATCCTTTTAGCGCAATAAAGTCATTTTCATACAATTCTACCTTGTGAGGAGCGACAACTCCATTTTCAACGGCCGCCTGGAGTTTTACGTTAAATTCCCAATCAATCTTGTACCCACACAAAACATCATAAATTCTGTGAAAATCAAAACCTTGCTCCAGGCAGATTTCCATCACTGACTCACCCAGGTTCCATGAAGGGAAAAGTGTGGATATAGGTTTCATAGGCAAAAGAACATTTTTTCGCCAACCGACGCTACTTTGAGGTTCATCGGCGTAAGCCATAATTTTTTCCAGAATATCGTCCAATTCATCGATTTCCATACCCATGCCCGCCACTGGTATACGGCTCGCAGACACTTCCGGAAGTAAATCGATGGTTGTATCAAAATACATACCAAGAGGGGCCACTTTCCCCGAAACCGGCGAAATCCAATTCTCAGTCAACTCAGAATAATATAAATCAGTGGCCAATAAAACATTGTGGTAAATGTGATCGTCATCAGTAATCTCGAAGAATGGATCCGTGATTTTCATCGGCACAGTACCTGTCGTAGGATCCGGACTACCGATCAAGAGCAGGTGCTCGATATCCCAGGCATCCCAGCGGGGGAGACCGTCCACACCGGCGGTTAACCAATTGCGGATATTCTCTGCCGCAGTCTGTCCCTGATTGCCTCCCCACCCCTGGTTACCTGTAAGCTGGAGGTGGCGGTTGACAACCTCATAGATCTTGCTTTCCGTCACGACCGTCACATCGAAAAACCTGTCTTCCTTCGACAAAACAAAAGATTCAAGTTTCTGGGACGGTGAATTGGCATCACTGACAATATAGTCCGTTGTGACAATAACATATTTCCTGGACAGAAAATATGGAAGTTCCAGAAGAGGTGGTAATTTTTTAGCAGATAAAATAATATTCAGCAAAAGATCCGAGTCATATGACGGGTAATAATAATCGAAAACGGCGGAGGTGGAAAAAGCGTTCATATTGGCCGCGTGGTTTTTAATAAAATACAACGAAGTAGCCTCGGCAGTGGAGAAAGTCTTTGGATTTTTTAGCGGATTATAATTGGGATCAGGAGAAACGTTAACCATGAGCGTAGCCGAAGTTATCCGCTTCAGCCCTTTGGTTACCGGATTGTAGCGATAGGGATAAATTTCCACGTGCGCCACTTTGAAGCGACGCATATTACCGGCTTTGATGGGGCCTGTCCAACTGGACGGGTAATATGCGTTGGTGGAGTAGAGGTTGACATCCTTGCCATCGACATACTTGATCTGTTTCGGAATTACAATGGTACCATCGCCGTCATCGAACGGACCTGCGATCTCGACTTCCCAACCGGTACCGAGATCCTCTTCCTTCACATTTTTCAATGTGTAAGTGAGAGCGCCGAGATCTGCGCCTTCGGGCAACAGAATCCGTACAGTCTGTACCGGCAATTTCGGCCGGCCGGGACATATGAGATAAAATTCAGAATCAAACACCGCGGTTCCTTGCTGGTTTTGGACCGTTACGGTTTGAGG
>JAHELQ010000227.1:0-7620 GCA_024644125.1 Candidatus Aminicenantota bacterium
GAAAAACCCGGACACTTGTTTATAGGGTGGCATATATGGTAGAAAACGACATTCCACCCGAATCGATCCTGCTGTTGACATTCACCCGTAAGGCGTCGCAGGAGATGATGAAAAGAGCATCCTCTATTCTCGACGAGCGTTGCTCGAGAGTTTCCGGCGGCACATTCCATTCATTTGCCAATATGATTCTCCGCCGGTACGCGGCGGCCTTTGGGATGAAATCCAATTTCACGATTGTGGACCGGGGAGATGCCGAAGATATCCTCCAGGTGATCCGCACCCGTCTTGATTTGAACAAAAAAGACCGCAGGTTCCCCAAAAAAGGAACGATCATGGATGTCATTTCCAAAGCCGTCAACAAGTGTATAACCATTGAAGAGGTTTTGCTTCAGGACTACGCCCATTATGAACAGGAAGCCGTAGAGATCGAAAAAATCGCCGTCATGTACGATGAATACAAAAAAGAGAAGCAGGTGATGGACTATGATGATTTATTGGTCAAGCTACGCAACCTTCTCAAAGAGGTACCGTCGATCACCGCCAAAATTTGCCAGGATTACCGGTATATCATGGTGGATGAATTCCAGGATACCAACAAACTTCAGGCGGAGATCGCCCAATTGCTTGCAGGATCGCAGCAAAACATCATGGTAGTGGGCGACGATTCGCAGAGCATCTACTCCTTCCGCGGCGCCAATTTTAAAAATATCATGGATTTCCCCAACCAGTTTTCCGATTGCAAAGTCATCACGCTGGAGCAAAATTACCGCAGCTCCCAACCGATTCTGGAGCTCACCAACGCCATTATCGAGAATGCCGAGGAGAAATTCTCGAAGAACCTGTTTTCGGAAATTGAAGGAACCCAAAAACCGGTATATGTGGAAACAGCGGACGAAGAAGAGCAATCCCTCTTCGTGGCGCAACAGATACTGGAGCTCAGGGAAGAGGGAATTCAACTCAGCGATATCGCCGTTTTGTTCCGCGCCAGTTGGCATGCCAACGAGTTGGAGGTAGAACTCAAAAAACGCAATATTCCGTACATAAAATACGGCGGTATGAAATTTGCGGAGGCCGCTCATATTAAAGATGTCATGTCGTTTTTGCGCGTCATGCACAACCGGGCGGACGAAATGGCCTGGCTCCGGGTGTTGTTGTTGTTCGAGGGGCTCGGTCCCAAATCCGCCGACCGGGTGATACAGCGGGTGTTGCAAGGAGAAGCGAATTTCGATGGGCTTCTGGCCAAAGAATTTGAGAAGCGTAAGTATTTCGGAAGCATGAAATCGTTGCACGCTCTTCTCAATAACGCCCTGAACAATGACTACTCGCCGACACAACAAATAGAGATTGTACTCAAATATTATGATCCGTTGTTTCAATTACACTACGAAGACTACAAACGCCGGGCCAACGACCTGGAATCGTTGGTGCGCCTGTCCGCCCGCTACAAGTCCCTTGAGCGAATGCTTTCGGAATTGGTACTGGAACCTCCGGATCAATACCAGACCGAGACAAAAGCCGGCGATGACGAAGACGAGAAGCTGATACTCTCCACCATTCACTCGGCAAAGGGCCTGGAATGGCATACGGTCTTCATTCTCAATTTGGTGGAAGGACATTTCCCTTCCCAGCGTTCGTTGGAAAGTGTAGAGAGTATCGAGGAGGAACGGCGCTTGTTTTACGTAGCCTCCACCCGCGCCAAACAAAACCTGTTTTTAGTGAAGCCCGAAATCGAATCGCGCGCGTGGAGCTATTTTGAAGCTGATTACCTCACTTTTTCAGAACCGTCGCGTTTTATCACCGAAATTACAGATTTCGACACTCTTACCGAAGGTATGATGCTGGAATTCGAAGACGATCTACCATTCCAGTAAAACATCTGTTTTCCATCTTTACCTTTAGTTGAAAATTCCGTGAATCAGTTTATAATTCTAATTAGAAGCCAAGGTTTTTCGCGGAGGAGAAGATGGAAACGTTTCAATGCAAATCCATTCTGAATTTGGGACCCGGGAAGCAGTATGTCATTCACCGGATCAAAGCGATCGAGGAACGCGGCATAGCGAAAATTGCCCGCCTCCCCTTTTCGATTCGTGTACTTTTGGAAAATCTGATGCGCCATTTTAACTTATGGGAGGAGAAGATTGTCAACAGGGACGATGTAATCGCGCTGGCCAATTGGCGGCCGAGATACGAAGCTCCGGTAGATATCCCCTACTTCCCCGCCCGTGTGGCGATGCAAGATTTTACCGGTATCCCGGCGTTCGTCGATCTGGCCAGCATGAGAGACGCACTATCTGACCTGGGGCATAACCCAGCGCGGATCAATCCTGTCATTCCCGTGGATTTGGTGGTGGACCACTCGATCCAGGTGGACCACTACGGCAATCACCGGGCATTGGAACGAAATACCGATATGGAGTATCTACGCAACAGTGAACGCTACGCTTTGTTGAAATGGGCGCAGAAAGCGTTCGACAATGTGAGGGTTTTCCCCTCCGGTTCCGGTATTATCCACCAGGTGAACCTGGAATACCTTTCGACAGTGGTGACCGCAAAAAAAATCGGCGCCGACATTTACGCTTTCCCGGACGCACTGATTGGAACCGATTCCCACACAACCATGATAAACGGCCTGGGAATCGTTGGGTGGGGCGTGGGAGGGATAGAAGCCGAAGCCGCGATGCTTGGGCAACCAATGTATATCAAAATCCCCGAAGTGATCGGGATGAAGTTTGTCGGCAATCTCCGTCCCGGAGTCACTGCCACGGATCTGGTACTCCATGTGACGGAAATTTTGCGGCGGGAAAATGTGGTGGAGAAATTTGTCGAGTTTTTCGGTCCCGGCGTCAAACGGTTGTCTGTCCCTGACCGGGCCACAATCGCCAATATGGCTCCGGAATATGGCGCCACAATGGGCTATTTCCCGATAGACGAGCAGGTTCTCGACTTTCTCGCTCGAACGAACAGATCTTCGCTCATCGGTTTGGTGGAATCCTATGCCAAGGAGCAGGAGCTCTATTTTTACGGAGACGAGACTCCTGAATATACAAACGTGGTGGAACTCGACCTTGCTTCGGTGGAACCGTCTCTGGCTGGCCCCACCCGCCCCCAGGACCGAATCTCCCTCTCCGGTGTCAAGGACTCTTTCTGGCATACCATAACCGACTGGCAATTGGAAAAAGACCGCGAAGTCCAGGTAGTCATGAATAACGTGCTGCACTCCATCAAGCAAGGATCATTGGTGCTGGCGGCCATCACCTCTTGCACCAACACATCCAATCCATCCGTTTTGATAGGCGCCGGGCTTTTGGCCAAAGCGGCGGTGGAACGAGGGCTGGAGGTTCCCAAATATGTCAAGACATCCTTTGCCCCCGGTTCGCGAGCTGTGACTCGCTACCTGGAACAGGCGGGATTGTTGACCTATCTCGAATTATTGGGTTTTCATGTGATCGCCTACGGTTGCACCACCTGCATCGGCAATAGCGGCCCCTTGCACACCAATTTGCAAAAAGCCATCAAAGACAACAATCTAGCCGTGGCGGGCATTCTCTCGGGCAACCGAAATTTCGAAGCCCGTATCCATCAGTACATTCGGACCAATTACCTGGCATCGCCCTTATTGGTCGTCGCATTCGCAATCGCAGGCCGAATCGACATCGATCTGGAAAATGAACCATTGGGGACAGGCGCGGACAAAATCCCGGTCTTCTTGCATGATATATGGCCCTCGGAAGAGGAGATCGCCCGGTTGACGCGTGAATTCGTCACCGCGGAAACATTCGCCGCCGCCTATGAAAACATCATAGAAGGCGATCAGCATTGGCGGGCTTTGAACGCGGAACCCAGCGTCACGTACAACTGGGACCGATCCTCCACCTACATACGCAAAGTTCCATTTTTCGACGGGATAACCCTGGCTACTCCAGGGACGCGAGGTATCGAGGCGGCTCGGGCGCTCCTGTTTTTGGGAGACTCCGTGACAACCGATCACATCTCTCCTGCGGGCGCTATACCGGAAGAATATCCCGCCGGTCAATATCTCTTGCAACTGGATACCTGCCCCGACAATTTCAATACATACGGTTCGCGCCGGGGGAACCACGAAGTCATGATGCGGGGGACATTCGCCAATATCCGGCTGCAAAACAAATTGGCAGGCCTCAAAGAGGGTGGGTTTACAGTCTTGTTCCCCGAGGCCATAGAGAAATATATATATGACGCAGCCATGGAGTACGCCGCCAGAGGAGTTCCTCTGATCGTGCTGGCGGGGAAAGAGTATGGCACCGGTTCTTCCCGCGATTGGGCGGCCAAAGGAACTCAATTGTTGGGAGTGCGGGCTGTTATTGCCGGTTCGTTTGAACGGATACATCGCAGCAATCTTGTAGGAATGGGAGTGTTACCTCTACAATTGGAAGCGGGAACAACGTTTCATTCGTTGGGAATCAAAGGCGACGAAATCTTCTCGATCAAGGAAATGGCGGATCTGATTCCCGGCAAGTTATTGGAGGTCTCGGCCGCCAATGTAGAGGGACAGGTAATCGAGTTCATGGTAAAGGCCAGACTCGACACCCCCATCGAGGTGGAGTATTACCTCAACGGCGGCATTCTCCCATTCGTCATACGGGAGATGGCCCGGCATTGACGATGGGCGTTAAATATCGGAGCCACTGATGATATAATCCAGCATTTTTTGCGACCGCCGGTCATTTGGATTGTTCTCGAGAGACTGGCGAAGCAGTCGCACGGCCTCGGTAAATTTTCCCGAATGAAAATAGGCTGTTCCCAGATGATAGAGTACAGCCTCGTTATCACGGCTTTGCTCCAACAACGTTTCGAAATGGCGGATCGCCTCCTCGTATTTCCCTTCGGCTGCGTAATTGACACCGAGATGGTAATTTGCGATATACGAAGCGGGATTGAAATCCAATAATTTCGCATACGAATCGATGGCTTTCTGCCGGTCGCCCGCGTGATAATAGGTAATCCCCAGCCAATAATACGCGATGACAAAATCGGGATTCAATTCCAGGCATTTTTCGAAGTTTTCGATGGCCTTCAGGATATTGGCTTTACGATAATAGCTGACACCCAAATGGTAGTAAGTATCGGCAAAATCAGGTTTCAACTCGATCGATTTTTTGAAATTCGCAATCGAGGCGTCCATTTCCCCCATTTGATAGTACAATTCTCCCAACGCTTTGTAGGAATAAGCGCTCGTCCCTCCGAGGGAATGGTACTGGTCGTAAGCCGAAATGGCCTGCCGCATCTTGCCTTTACGGCGTAGCTCCCTGGCCTTCGACAGCCAATAATGCGGACTCGCGTCCTTTTCGAACGCGAGGCCGCATTGGGGGCAAAAATTGTATTCCTCGGGAAATTGATTATTGCACCGCTGGCAAATCATTCTACCTCCTCCAATATTATATTGAATTCGTTGCCGATGCCGTTCAAAATTTCGAATACCTTGTCCTGAATGGTTAGATATTGATCATTGGCTTCGGCGTTTTCATACTCTTTTTCCCCAGCCACAAAAACTCTCTCCTCGCCATTGGCGAGAGCCGATCGCTTCAGCATTTTGGCGTAATAGTCCATTTTTTTGCGAATGGCGTCTTCGCCCGCGAATCCATCGGGATTGATAACTCCGAGAAAGTGAGCCACTTCGGCAGGTTGGCCTTTCTTACCGTACACATCCAGGCCGACCGCGCCATCCGATAACACTCCGGACAGAATATCAACCAAAACACCCAGCCCATAACCTTTATGGCCTCCGTGAAGCATACCCACGCCCCCCACCGGCAACAATCCACCGCCGGCGCGCACCGCCAGATTATCCAGTACCCGTTTGGCATCTGTCGTGGGATGGCCTGCCTCGTCGGTGGCCCAGGTCTCAGGGATATCTTCGCCTTTGCGGGCAGCCACTTCCAATTTTCCCCGCGGAACAGTCGAGGTTGCCATATCCAGTAAAAAATCCATTTCCATTCCGGCGGGAACACCGAATGAAATTGGATTGGTGCCGATAACCGCATCGCGGGCGAAAGTCGGCACTACCAGAGGCGCCGAATTGGTGAGGGAAATCCCGATCATCCCTTCATCCAGCGCCATTTGGGTATAATACCCGGCGATCCCGTAATGATTGGAATTTCGCACCGTGGCAAGGCAAACAAAATTCTTGCGCGCTTTTTCGATGCACCGCTTCATGGTCCTGAATGCGACCACCTGGCCCATATGCCCACCGCCGTCAACCAACAATGTTACCGGAGTCTCTACAATCGTCTCTATTTTAGCGTCCAGGCGGATGATACCGCTTTTGATTCCGTCCACATACCGCTTCAACCGCGCCACGCCATGGGATTCTATTCCCCGTTTATCCGCGCTAACCATCACTTCGGCGGTCACCAGCGCGTCAGTGGCGGTCATTCCGTGTTTTTGCAACACATCGGTGACAAAGTCTTCCAGTTTATTTGTTTCCACCTTTATTCTTCTAGCCATATTTACTCCCTATCAATCTTTAATATTACAAATTTTCAATCAAAGCGCTGGCAAATTCAGAGGTTTTTAGAGGTTTTACATCTCCCAATTGGCGCGCAAGGTCATAGGTGACCTTTTTTTGAACGATGGTTTTTTCCAGAGCCTGGCGAATCATCGTCGCCGCTTCATTCCAACCCATATATTCAAGCATCATGACGGCGGACAAAATTAACGATCCGGGATTCACTTTATCCATGCCGGCATATTTTGGGGCCGTGCCGTGGGTGGCTTCAAACAGAGCCACATCTTCACGGACATTGGCCCCGGGCGCCATTCCCAATCCACCGACTTGCGCCGCCGCAGCATCCGACAGATAATCGCCGTTCAAGTTTGTAGTGGCGATCACATCATATTCATCCGGCCGCAGCAGTAATTGTTGGAACATGGCGTCGGCGATCCGGTCCTTGACGATGATCTTCCCCTCGGACGACGCCCCTTGCCAGAGCTCCTCCTCAGTCACCACCAGCGAACGGAACTCGCCTACCGCCACTTCATATCCCCATTTTTTGAAGTAGCCTTCGGTATACTTCATAATATTGCCTTTGTGAACCAACGTCACACTCTTTCGCTTGTGTTCCAGCGCATATTGAATCGCCATGCGCACCAAGCGTTCAGTTCGCTCTCTGGAAATCGGCTTGATCCCGATGGATGACCCTGGCAGCACATGTTTGCCCATACTCTCCAATAATTCGATGAGTCGCTGCGCTTCCCGCGAACCCGCCTCGAATTCCACTCCGGAGTAGACATCCTCGGTATTTTCCCTGAAGATAACGATATCCAATTTTTCTGGCCATTTCATGGGAGAGGGAACTCCGCAAATGTAACTGACCGGTCTGATGCATGAATAGAGATCCAGAACCTGGCGTAGCGTCACGTTCAAACTGCGGAACCCGCCCCCCACCGGAGTTGTGAGTGGTCCTTTGATGGAGATGCGAAATTCGGCGATTTGAGCGGGCGTCTCTTTTGGTAAATAATTGCCGTATTTGGCGAAGGCCTTTTCGCCGGCGAAAATCTCCTTCCAATGAATCGCCCGCTTCCCGTTGTAGGCTTTTTTTACCGCGCCGTCCACTACCCTTAGCATAGTCGGGGTAATATCGG
>JAHELQ010000227.1:7630-8086 GCA_024644125.1 Candidatus Aminicenantota bacterium
GCGCCAATTCCGTCGCCCTCTATATATGCGATAACCGGTTCATCCGGGATAATCATCCCGCCGTCGCGGTATACTATTTTCTCCGCCATTTTGTATCCTCCCACCCCTGCTGTTAAAAGTTAACAGCCTAATTCGCCCCTATTGTATTATTTTAACAATTACATGTCAAGTTCATGTAATCCATTTATAGTATAAAAAAAAAGATTTGTCTACGGAAGGCCTTCAACTAACATTATACCGGCAACTCTCATTTAAAAAAAAGTTGAAAATTCCCGAGATGCATTTTATATATAGTTTACATTTATTACGTGCATACAATGCAGTTATTTGAGAGGAGAGAAGAGAAAATGGAAAAGAAAGCCACCCTCGTTTTGGGGGACCAAACCATCGAATTGCCGATCATCGAAGGCACCGAAGGGGAAAAAGCCATCGATATCAGGCAGTTACGGGCGCAAA
>JAHELQ010000759.1 GCA_024644125.1 Candidatus Aminicenantota bacterium
CGGCGTAACCTACCATCAATAAATTACCTGTTGATGTTTCGGTGACGCTCAAATCGATGTCATTGGCGAGCTCGCCCAGATTGCGCATCCACAACGGTTTGCCCCGGGGATCGATTTTGTAGGCCAGAAAGTCACAGCCGCCGTTGGTATAGGATTCGGAGTATCCGGCCAACACATAATTGCCGTCGGCGGTCTGGAGGGCCTTCATACCAAAATCATCATTGGTGCCGCCATAATTTTTACGTCCTTGTTTTTTACCATCAGCTCTCAGCTTATAGACTAAATAATCTTTGCCCCCGAAAGTGAAGGAATCGGAGTGTCCAATCAACATGCAGCCGCCGTCGGAAGTCGCCTCCACATCGGTGCACACATCGTCATTCACTCCGCCGAGATTTGAGGACCACAACACATTACCCTGGATATCCAATTTGTAAACCATAAAGTCTTTGGCGCCCTCCGTATAAGATTCGGAATACCCCACCACATAGAAATTCCCATCGGTGGAGGCTGTGATGCCATTGGCTTGATCGTTTTTAACGCCGCCCAAATTCTTTCTCCAGGTGACATTGCCGTTGGCCGCCAGGCGGTACACCAAAAAGTCGGTGCCTCCGTTGGTCAACGAATCGCTGGTGCCTGCCACAAGGCAGCCGCCGTCGCTGGTGGCAGAAACGCCGGCCGCTCTATCGTCGCCAACGCCGCCAAAATTTTTTCTCCACAGGACAACGCCGGTGGCATCCAATTTGTAGACCAGAAAATCATTCCCGCCGCTGGTATAGGAGTCGCCGTAGCCGGCCAAAAAATAGCCATTGTCGGCCGACCGGGTTATAGCGAGCCCCACATCATTGCCGCTACCGCCAAAATTCTGACGCCACACCTCAGCTCCATTACTATTGGTTTTGTAGAGCAGAAAATCAGATCCACCGTTGGTGTAGGAATTGGAATGGCCGAGAATCATAAATCCGGGGCCTACCGGGATGGCGGCATCGTTGAAAATGGCGAAGACCGCATCGCTGGAATCTGTCACAGTCCCGCTTTCGTCGCTTACCCGCACTTTGCAAGAGGATGAAACCACATTGGGGACAGGCCAGGAGTAAGAACCGTCATTGTAAACCTGATCGGCAATCAACGCCCATGAAGAACCGTTATTGAGAGAATACTCCAGCTTCACTTTGTCGATAACTCCAGACGAACTCCAGGTGACACTGTAGGAGCTACCCGCCGCGATTTTTTCGCCGCCGTTGGGCGAGACCAGCTTCAATTCCGGTTGCACCGTCTGAGGATCGATGGAAAAGACATTGTCGCTGGTATCGAAGGCTGAGAGATCCGCGGCATCGCTGACCTTCACCTTACACTGGGCAGAAGTGGTACCCGGCAACGTCCAATTGTAGTTCCCGTCATTGGGAGTGGAGGGGGCGATGGTCAACCAATTGGAACCGTTATCCAACGAGTATTCCACTTTCACATAACCGGACAATCCGCTGGCTTTCCACTTGATTTGTTGAAGGCTTCCCTCGATCCAGGATTCACCGCCATTGGGAATGGTGATGGTGATGGACTTTTGCACCGGAGGATCATACAGACTACGCCGCGGATGGGGATAGGTATAAGGAGTGTAGCCGGGGCGGGGAGTATCCCTGTGGTAATCGCGGTTTTTCAACAACCGGTCGGGACTTTCGTAATAAGTGTAGAATTCCATAAGAGTGGAGTTCGACGGGTCGAACGACACATAATTGTTGTTCCACTCAAATAAATCACCGGCCGCTGCCTGCGCGTCGATTCCCGTATGGCTCGGTCCGAGATTCTTACCGCTTTCCCAGCCGATCTGGTAGGAAATGGGGTAAGGACCGTCATCGGGAAAATGAACGAAAACAAACAATTCAAATCCAAAACGGTAAGCTTCGATTTTATTGTTATGGACAATCCCTTCACCGCCGCGGAATCCAAGGGCGGTACGCACCAGATATACCCGCGGATCACGCCCCGGAGTTGTAATGGGAACACCATCTTTGTATACGGTATTATACAGATGGTTATTGTAGACCTCGTAGGCCCGGGTACTGAAATACGAGGTAGATACGCCAATGGTGCCGCCTCTGGCTTCGTGGGCGTCCACTGCATGCCCCCAGAGGTTATCCACCACTTCATTGTAACGAAACACATAGAGGCCCGAGCCGCCGGCGCTCACTGAATGACGGTGTTCTTTAAAATAATTGTTCTCGATA
>JAHELQ010000228.1:0-5203 GCA_024644125.1 Candidatus Aminicenantota bacterium
CCGCCGCCCGAACCATCTCTGCCATCACCGCCATCGACCCAACCCCCATCCGCCGCCAGATCCAGCTCATCATCCCAACCCAAACCCGCCCCCTCTACGGCCTCCTCATCTCCCTCCAACCAGCCCAATTCGAGTCCACCCTCTCCCGCATCATCGACGCAGACTGACATCACGAATAACAAACCAAACCCAAATAAAAAGCGGCCCCCCCGGGCCGCTTCTCCTCATCCCATGCATCGCATCATCCCATCACCCCAGGCAGATAGCCATCTATTTCATCTTCAAAATTTGGGGTGTCATTTTTGATTAGATGATCGAGATAACGCTCAGTTTGACATTTTTTGACGAGGGTGGCGATGAATTCGATCGCGTCGCTTGTTTTGAGTACATATTGTCGCTTTGAGTGACGAGTAAAAATAGGCGTATTTATCCTTGCTGTGGATAGTTGACAACGCAACCGCCTTATGTTAAAATTTAACCTTAAGAAAATGATTTCAATCGAGAGTATTCGAGAGGTGACGCATGGCAATAAATAAACAGCAAAAACAGGTCATTGTTTTCTCAACGCCCACCTGCACCTGGTGTCGCGCGGTAAAGCAGCATCTAAAAAAGCACCAGGTGAAGTTTAAAGATATCGATATTAGCCGGGATGAACGGGCGGCCCGTGATATGGTTCGCCGCACCGGTCAGCAGGGCGTCCCGGTAACACTTATCGGCAATCAGCCGGTCATTGGATTCAACAAAGAATTAATCAACCGGTTATTGGACATCAAATCCCATTGAAGTAAAGAGATTTTTCAAACTAGACCGGGCTCATTTCCGTCAGGTTAGATAAAATCTTCAAGGACTTCACGGCGTTTTTGACGTTATGTACCCGGATGATCGAGGCGCCGTTCAGAATGGAAACGATATTGGCGGTGATCGTTTCCGCTTCACGGTCGATAGGAATTTTCTCTCCGGTGATTGTCCCAAGGAACGTCTTGCGGGATAGTCCCATCAGAATGGGGCAATCGAATTGTTTGAATTCCGCCAGCCGGCGGATAATTTCGACATTGTCTTCAAAACGTTTTCCGAATCCGATTCCCGGATCGATTATGATCTTCTCTTTTTTGATCCCCTTCGCGAATACAAAATTGATTCGGTCCCTGAAATATTGCTTGATTTCGCTGATGACATCCTGATATATGGGATCTTTCTGCATATTGTCCGGCGTTCCCTTGATATGCATCAAAATCACCGGCACATCCAATTCCGCGATGGTGGTTACCATCTGGTCGGTGAAACGAAGTCCGGATATATCATTGACAATATCGGCTCCCGCCTCCAGCACCGCGGCGCGGGCAACCCGGTCTTTGTAGGTGTCCACCGATACAAGAACCGGAAACTCTTCTTTGATTTTTTCGATCACCGGAATCACACGGTCCATCTCCTCGTCGATTCCCACCTTCTGGGCGCCGGGTCGCGTGCTCTCGCCGCCCACATCGATGATATCGGCTCCATCGTTGATCAATAACTCAGCCTGCCGGACTGCATCCTCCGGATTGATAAATTTTCCCCCATCTGAAAACGAATCCGGGGTCACATTCACGATCCCCATAACCAGGGGTCTTGAATATTCAATAATGCGGCTTTTTAAAAATATTCTCATCATATCCCTTCCTTCTAAGCGTCTATATTCGAAAGATTATACTAGTTCGTTATTTATTTCAACAAAAATTTTCACAGTTAGTCAGTAACTCAATTTAGATCACTATCAACAGCTCTTTTTTGATCCAACCGGCAATCTGGGCGGAGGCGGTCACCTGGTACCAATCTTTGTTTTTTTCGATAATCCGAACCTTCAATCCGGGATTCACCTTGAATAGAACGGTGTTCTGTTCGCCAGGCCCGCTGCGAAGTTCCGAATCCGCCGTCGACACAACCGCGGCATCGCGCGTCTCGTGCCCATTGATCCGCACCATGTGATAGAAGGAAAGTATGATGGCGATGATGATAAAAAACGATACGCCATACGAGACAATTTTGGTCCGGCCGCGTAAAAGCCACAGGAAAATAAAGACGTTGAGCCCCGCTACCGCCAGCAAAAGGAACCAGGATACCAGATCGAGGGATATCACTGACCTCAAACGCAGAAAAACTCCGGCGATAAAATCTGGTTTCTCCGGCGGAACGACATCCTTGAAGGACATATCCACCACCTGCAGGTTTTTCTCGATGGATGGCTCGAATGGTTTCAACCTCTGGGCTCGCAAATAATAGATTTTTGCCAGTATGGGTTGCCCCTGCTTAAAATAGCAATTCCCAATGTTGAAAAATATCTTCCAATTAGCAATATGCCGCTCGATTTCCAGGTACAAATCAAGGGCATCCGCAAATTTCCCCTGCTCATACAATTCATTGGCCCTGCTGAATTGTGATGCCGTATCCTCCGGCGAACCAAACACAACCGCCGCGTAGACGATTGCCAGAATGAAGATTATGATCCTGTGTGTTCGATGTCTCATTTTATTTTGTTGTCAATTCTCTTTAAAATTTCGATTATGGCGGTCACATCTTGTCGGGTTTCTCTGACAGATTTTTTTATTGGAGAAAATTTCGCCGATTCCGCTTCGGATTTTATTTTCAAAAACAATGAGCGGTCCCGCTCGCCGACCTTATGCCTGTCGAACAGATCTTCGATGGTGTTTCGACCGATCTCGGCCAATCCCAATCCTGTCTTTTGGCTGAGATAACGCTCCAGAATACCGGTGATCTCGCCATACTCCTCGATGTTCTGAAGTTCTTTAACCGTTTTGAGCAATAGTTTTTTCCGGTTCACCAATGAACTATTGGCAATCACCCGATCAAACAGAAATATTTTTAAGACAAATAAAATATTCAATAAAAAAGGTAGCAGTAACAATAGCTTGAAAAGCCCGGTCGCGTAGAATCGGGAATCCTGATCGTAGATCGTGCCCGATTTGATAAAATCGATATCATCGCCGGTCTTGACAATTTCAGTTTTTGGCATTGTATGGATATCCGCCTGTTTTTCTTTCACCCCGGTGACCTTTATGGTGAAGGGCGCACTGGCGATGGTGGCGACACGGTTTTGATCGGGATCGAAATATTTGAATTCCAGGGAGGGAAACGTCACATTGCCCGCTTGCTTGAAAGAGATGGGAATTTCGGCGTCAAGAATTCCTGATAGCCGTTGGCCGTTCGTATCGAAATTCCGGGATATTTTCGGAGGAAACACCTTGAAGGAATCTGAACCGGGAAATTCAGGAGGATTCACGGTTTTAATATTTCCATTGCCTCTGATTTTTAACTTCACCGCCAGAATATCGTTTACATCCGCCTCGATTTTATCGGTTTCCACTTCAAATCCAAAATTCCCCACCGGGAGATTTTGAGCTCCGGCCGGCAATGCCAATACTTCGATTTCCAATTCAGGGGTGGAACGGGTAATTTTCCGCGGTACCGAAAACATGAAAGTCCCATCCGCCAGCCCGATTTCGAATTCCATTGGAGTGATTTTCAATTTTCCCGTTCTGGTGGGGAACAACGCGGCTTTCCTTATGGTGTAGACTTGATAGGTTTTGCCATCGATCTGCTTTGTTTCTCCTTCTATACTACGGGGCACAGGATACCATTCTTGCCAGAAGCCGGAGATTGATTGTTTGGAAAGAGGATTGACCGATTCCACCCGGTTGCGGGTATAGAGATAGACGGTATAGGTCAATTGCTCGCCTTTTAACACTCGTTTTTTTGAAACCGTCGCCTTTAGTAAAACTTCGATGGGCTGTTCCTGTCTCTGCCGATTCATCCGCTCCATCGGCGACGAGAAAAAATCGTCATCGCCAAAATCGAACACCGACCTTCGACGCCGTTGCGGGTTTTGAGGAGCGAGGCTTCCATCCACGACTTCAATCGTGTACTCCTGGGTTTTGTATTCTTTCCCCTGATACAACAAGAGAGACGACGGAATGACCGCTTTGCCCTTTTTTAACGGCTTTAGATAATAGACAAAATTGGTGCCGTAATTGGCCACTCCATTCACGAAGCTAAATTCGCTGCTTTGCGAGGTTTGATTCACCTGCAAATCTTTTAGACCTGATAAATCCGGCGCAGGAGGATTTTGCAACCCTTTGACCGAAATTGTATAGATCAAAAAATCATCCATCCCGATTTTGTCTGCGTTGATGGATGCCTTGAATTCAACGTCGGCGCCAAACGCCAACAAAGGCAAAAGCCACGCTATCAAGAAACAAATTGTTTTTTTCTTCATGATTACCAGTCTTTCTCTTTTTTTGCGATGCCGACGGCACGTTTTTTCTTTTCCAATTGTTGCTTTTCGTTTTGATTCAAATATTGCATCAAATTCTGGTGCTTCTCTTCGGGTTTTTGTTGTTGCTGTTGTTGCTCTGATTTTTGTTGGTCCTGATTTTGCTCCTGGTCTTTTTGGTCTTGCTTCTTATCTTCCTGGTCTTTTTTATCCTGTTGGTCTTTGTTCTGCTGCTGATTTTGTTGTTTGTTCTGCTCGTCTATTTTTTTCAACGTATATTCGAAATTTTTCTTGGCGTCCATATCCGTAGGATCCGCCAGCAGGCTTTTCTTGTAACTATCGAGAGCTTTATCGTATTGTTCCATTTTAAAAAAGGAGTTGCCTATATTGTAAAAAAGTTGGGAGGCAGGAATGTTCGCCTTCTCCGATTCTATTCCCGAAAACTCCTCCAGCGCCTCTTTGTATTTTTCCATCTGGTACAAAGCGCTGGCGGTATTGTTTTTCAATTCCGGGAGGTCGGGCTTGATCCCTTTGGCGGACAAAAAATCATTCAAGGCGGTTTCGAATTGTCGATTCTTGTACGCTTCGATTCCCTGGAGATTCTTGCGGGCCGCGGGTTCGAACCAATGCCAACCAAGCAGAAGCTGGCACAAAATGAGTACCGGTAACACTATTTTTTTTTCCATATCAATCTCTTTTCTGTCAAACACATTTCGGTCAATAATAAAATTATACCAATTATCAAAGGATAATAAAACCGTTTTTGCTTCTTCATGCGGACTTTCTGGGAGAGAACCCTCCGTTCGAAGGTTTGTAATCCCCTGATGAAGGTGTCGATGGAAGCGGGATCGGTAAGGCGGAAATACTGGCCGCCGGTGCTGGAAGCAACCTGGATCAATGTTTCTTCGTCCAGTTTTGTCTTCACGATATTCCCCT
>JAHELQ010000228.1:5213-8060 GCA_024644125.1 Candidatus Aminicenantota bacterium
CCACCCGGTTACAGCGCCTTCGGCATTCTTGACCGGAATGGGGGCGCCGGATTGAACTCCAACGCCTACTGCGAACACCAGGATGTTTTGTTTCTGGAACTCTTCCAACTCCGCCCGCCAGCCCTTCTCCTGATTCTCGCCGTCGGTGATCAGGATGATAATGCGGTGATTATCCGTTCCTTCGGCGGAACGAAACGATCGCAACGCCAATGAGAATGCCGCGGAAAAATCGGTCCCTTGCTCTTCGTCGGGGCTGACAACCGAAGCCTCCACCATCAATTTAAACGCGTCGTAATCGATCGTGAGAGGACATTGCACATACGGAACTCCGGCGAAATTGATCAATCCCACATAATCAGTGACAAAGTTTTCCACCAACCCCACCATCAATTGTTTCGCCACTACCAGCCGGTTCGGCTTCAGATCTTCCGCGTTCATGGAATTGGAGGTGTCCAGTAAAAACAACATCTCGATACCCTTGACATCGATACTCTCGAATACATCTCCCCACTCGGGGCCAGCCAGGGCGAGTACAAAAAAAACGATTGCAAGGATCACCAATGTGGCCTTGAAAAAGTCAATCTCCCGCCCGCTTCTGACACCGAGCTTACCGTAAGCGGAATTTGAAATGAACCGTGCCAATATTTTTTTCTTCTTGTTGTAATTGTAAATTACAAGCATCGTGAACGGTATCAACAAAACAAGTAAAACTAGCGCTTCTGGATTTGCAAACCGCATCGATTTTCCACTCCTAAAAGCTAAATTATACCAGAATTCCCCATATATTTCCAAATAACCGGGCCATTGCCGCAGATATTAAATACGGAATTTTTTCACCATTTGGCGAAAATCCCGGAGAGCCTGCCTGTCCATAGGCGCGGGCCCATAACGCAAGGAGATATAAAGCCCGATAATCGGTTCCCAATCCTTGCGCCGTTCGGGAAACCGTCGTTCCAACCTCACACTGAAATCCAGAGGTCCCTCCCAGGGGAGAATAGACACTCCCCCGCCGGCGCACTTGCGGCAAAACAATCCATACCAGCGCAACAAAGGATCCGATTCTCCGCTCCGCCGCTTCAGCAACAAGTTGACGGTGAAGCCCCCGATAAATATCAGGAAGCCGATGGCAAGGATATATGTGAACCAACCCAAATTCTTGAGGCCCGCCTCACCCAGCATATTCTTCTGGGTTTCGAGATCATAGCTGATAATCCACAAATTCCAGTGATTATCGATTGTATCCCAGTAGTATTGCACATTTTTGAACAAACGGCTCCAGAAACCGTTACCAAGCGCCCTACGTATAGCTTCATCCCGATCTTCGCCTATCGCTCCATCATAATCTTCCAGGGCGCCCGTCACCCCCATTCCGTATTCGATACGCTCCGGAGCCACGACCGCGGTGGGATCCACCCGCAGCCAGCCCCTACCTTCGATCCAGACTTCCGACCAGGCATGCGCGTCGCTTTGCCGCACCAGCAAATAGTCGCCCACCGGGTTGTATTCTCCGCCATGATATCCCACCACAACTCTGGCGGGAACGCCGGATATTCGCATCAACATCGTAAACGCGCTGGCAAAATGTTCGCAAAAGCCTTTTTTCGTGTCGAATAAAAAATCGGTGAGAGGATCCCTGGGATTCAAGTACCCGGGATTTATCGTGTAGGTGAATCCATTCTCTCTGAAATAATCCAATGCCGCCTGAACCACTTGCCTGTCCCCTCCATCACCGCGGAAGGATCGTCCCAATTCCAGAAGCCGGGGATTCAAGCGTCTTGGCTTTTGCAGGCACCATTTTCTGATCACGGGGGAAAGGTCGAGCTGCCGATCCGGTCCCAATTGCGAAACGACCTCATATCGGAGGTGGGTTTTGATTGGCTTTGGACTCCTGAAAATATCGCCCGGCAAATTATGTGACCAGGAGGGAGTGGAAACCGGACGGTCGAGGGCAAACATCCAGTGCTCGGAATGTGGTTCCAGGAGGATCTTCTGTTTGATGGTGGGGCCGCGAACAGCCCTCTCCGAGTAACGGCGGTCGGGGAACCGTCCCTGAAACCAATAAACCCCATCGGTATACCATAACACCGCTCCGCGGAAATAACGGTCTTTATGAAGAGGCGCGTTCCCATCGGGGAATTCCACCCGGAACGCCACCTTTTCTGACATGGCGATATAGGCCACAAATCCCGGCCGGATAAAACCGCTAAATCCCGAATATCCGGGAGACCTTCCTCGCTGCGGAATATTCAGAAGGGGGCCTGATGTACGGGGAAAAAGTAAAAATAGGACAATTACAAATGGCAGGGCGAATACAATCGCTCTAGCCGATCGTTTGATGAAATGCCAGATCCTGGGCTTCTCGTTTTGCGGCAATTGGATCCGCAATACGGCGGCGGTCAAAAAAATTACCGCCAATATAGTGAATAGCAGGATGGGGATTGTCTGGTCGTATAAAAAAATCCCCAATACCAAAAAATAACATAAAAACACCACCAAATTGAAGTCGCGGTCGGTCTTCAATTCCAGTAATTTTAGAGACGCCAGAAGTATCAGGGCTGTGATGCCGGGATCCCGCCCCCAAAAAGAACGGTAAGATAGAAGAATCGCCACACAAACCACAAACGTGACCGACAATCTCACCCAGCGGGACGGCAATGGGCGTTTGCGAAGCTCTAGATAATACCTCCATCCGGCAATGATGAAGGCCCCAATCACTGCCCAAACAGGAACATTGGCTATATGACGGCTAACAGTCAGCAAAAACCCTGCAAGCAACCATCCGAGCGCGTCCCTGGTCACTACAATGGGCGGCAGGATCATTGCTTTTGCCCGGGATTTCATCTCTCG
>JAHELQ010000229.1 GCA_024644125.1 Candidatus Aminicenantota bacterium
AAATCACCCGCAAGAAAATCGGCACTCATGAAGAAGCGGCGATCGCAGCGCGGTTCATCCAGAAAAAGTTCAAGACGGAATTCTCCCTGGTGACCCGCGGCAACCAGGGCATCACGGCTGCGGAAAAAGGAAAGCGCACCTTCTATCTTCCGGCCTATAGCCATGAGGTATTCGACGTTACCGGAGCCGGAGACACTGTGGCGGCTGTACTCATTCTTTCATTGGTCTCGGGCGCGAACTTGCGCGAAGCGGTCTTCCTGGCCAACGCGGCCGCGTCGATCGTTATCGAGAAGATCGGCACATCCCAGGCGACAATTGACGAGTTGAGAGAGCGGATTAATTTTTTATTACGAAACACGCAGCGCATTCATTGACTAATTCGTGTTAAGTAACGGGCAAGCATTGGATTGTGAAAAAACCGGAATTAGATAGTAGATAAATTTCGGAAATTAATTTATACTAATTCTGGAGGCATTATTAAAAAACGAGTTTCCGTTTCCCGGCCGGAGACGGACAGGAAATAAATTGACAGTTTTATGTTGAAGTGATAGAATTCACTATCACTTTGCAGAAGAGTGAGATTAGGCAAAGATGAAAAGACTTGAAGGGATTAATATCAGTAAATCATTTAAAGGCAGACGCGTAGTAAACAATATATCCATAGAAATAAACGAAGGAGAAATCATCGGTTTATTGGGACCGAACGGAGCGGGAAAAACCACGACATTTCTCATGATGCTGGGAATTCATAAACCAGAAAGCGGCGAAATTCGCCTCAACGGGGACAACATCACCCGTTTACCCATATACATCAGGGCCCAGAAAGGAATCAGCTTCCTACCCCAGGAACCCTCGATTTTTAAAGGACTGACCGTAAAGGAAAACATCAGAGCTATCATCAACATGTACCCGGAAAAACGATTGCAGGTAAACGAACATGACATACTTGAAGAGATGGGACTCGGAGAGCTCAAAGACCGGAAAGCCTACATGCTCTCCGGAGGCGAACGGCGAAGACTTGAAATTGCGCGGTCGCTCGTACTCTCCCCCGACTTCTTGTTGCTCGACGAGCCGTTTGCCGGCATCGATCCAATTCAAATCAAAGAATTGCAGATTTTGATTATCAGTCTCAGGGACAGGGGAATCGGGATCATCATCACAGACCATAACGTCAGAGAGATCCTGAATATTACCGACCGGTCCTATATTGTCAACCGGGGCGAAGTGATCTTCCAGGGTGATTCCGGAGCGTTGATCCAAAACAAACGGGTAAAAGAAGAATATCTAGGAAAAGAATTCAGGTGGAACTAAATGTCAACGAAACTCCATTTAAAAAACGCTCCCAACATCGTGTTGAATCCGGTGATTCACTCATTTCTCGAATTTTTGCCTCTAAATCGAACAGAATTTGTCGATCGCATCAACAACGAGGTAGAATCCAATCCAATGCTGGACATCCAGCAACCGAATTCACAATCGCAACAAAACGAGGAGCCGGAGATCAACGATATCCAGAAAAAACTGGAACGAGCCGATTCTTCCTTTATGCAATCGTATGAGGAAAATGGATTTTTCAAACCGGACTCCGACAAAATCGATAAAAATAGGGCCATCGAACTCTTCACCGCCCAGGCGGTACATTTATCGGATCATCTCATGGCCCAGGCGATGACAGAATTCAACGAGAAGGAGCTCGATATCGCCCAGCACATCATCTACAACCTCAACTACGACGGCTATATGAACGTGGCGATCGAATCCATCGCCTCCTCTCTCGAAACCACTCCGCAAGAGATCGAGCGGATCAGAAATATAATCCGCGCCTTCGACCCTCCTGGCGTCGCGTCGTCCTCTCTCAAAGAGTGCCTGCTGGCGCAAGTGGACGAAAAGCCCGAAA
The DNA here is from genome assembly GCA_024644125.1 of Candidatus Aminicenantota bacterium. Taxonomy (GTDB): domain Bacteria; phylum Acidobacteriota; class Aminicenantia; order UBA2199; family UBA2199; genus JAHELQ01. Next base: position 1,898 of record JAHELQ010000229.1, read on the forward strand.
ACAAAAACTTGATCATTTTGATTGAACAATACCTGGAGGACCTGGCAAGATCCAGATATTCAGATATTATGAAAAACATGGAGATCGACAAAGAGGAGCTATCCAGCCTCGTAAAACGGATCAAACGGCTCAACCCAAGACCCGGTGCCGGCTTCGAAAAGGAAGAGGTGGAATATGCCCAGGTCGATCTTCTGCTGATCAAAGACGGCGACGAATACCAGGTCCGGTTCATTGAGGACGGTATGCCTCAACTAACCCTCTCTTCGTATTACGATGAGATGCTGAACCAAAACGTAGACAGAAAGACCAAATCCTACCTCAAGGAGAGATACCGCAACGCCAATTTGTTTATCGAAGGCATCGAACTCCGAAAATCAATGATCGTCAAAATCGCAGAGTATCTGGTAAAAATTCAAAAAGATTTTTTGGATTTCGGCGAAAAATGGAAAAAACCTCTCACCATGAGGGAGGTAGCCAGAGAATTGAATTACAACGAATCCACCATTTCCCGGGCTGTCAATAATAAATACATGGCCTCGGAAAATGGCCTGATCAGCCTGAAAAGTTTCTTCACGTATGGACTAAAGGGTGAATTCGGGTTTAAGCATTCAGTAGAGACAATAAGAGACAAAATAAAAAAACTCATTCAGGAAGAACCTAAAGATTCCCCGCTATCGGACCAGGAAATCGCCGCTAAGCTGGGGCAACTGGGAATCAAAATTTCGAGAAGAACTATCAGGAACTACAGGGACGAGATGAATTTACCCAATTCATCAAAAAGAAAAGAAGAATATAAGATTAAAGGAGATTAAAATGAGTATTAGATTTACCTCTAAGAGCGTTAAATTCACTGGTGCATTAAAGGCTTTTACTGAAAAACAGCTAAGAAAAATTGAAAAGATAGGTAGTGAAATACTGGATGCCGAAGTCATTGTCGTTCAGGAAAAATTATCTTACAAAGTTGAAATCACCCTTAAGACCAGAACGAACTCTTACCACATCGAGGGTTCCGATTCTATTTTAAAGCAGGCTCTTAGAACTGCGCTCAACACATTGATGGCCCAGGCGAAGAAAAACAATGAAAAAATGAAAAAAGATAAAAAACGGGTCAGCAGGCTCGACAAAATCAAAGAGAGTATTTTAGGACCGAGCCGTGCCGCCAGGGATGCAGAAAGCAACCAGGCGTCAGACGATAAAGTTACAGTCTCCAACAATTATTCACGGAAACCACTATCCCTGGAAGAAGCGATCTTTTTCTTGAAAGATAGTGATGAAAATGCTTACTTGTTCACTAATACCGAAACAAATAAAATGTCAGTGGTGTTCTTCAACAGGAACAACGAAATTTCAATTATCGAAGCCAATTGATGTTTTCGGAATTCTTGAACAGTGAAACTCTACAATAATTTAAAAACAGAACTCATCAAAACAGATCTGAACGCCGGAAAACTCGAAGATTTGTTAGTGGAAATCATTCACCATCTCAAAATGCGGGACCTGGTCTCCAACGAGAAGGAAATCGTCAATAAATTACTGGAGCGGGAAAGATTGGGTACGACATCCATCGGTCACTTTTCCGCGGTTCCCCATACAAAACTCAAAGATCTGAAAACTCCGATCATCTTCATCGGAGTTTCCCGCAAAGGAGTTCTGTATAACGAAAAGGACAACGACATCGTTCATTTTGTGATCCTCATTCTCTCACCGAACGAATCTCCGATCGTTCATTTGCAAATCCTCGCCGCCGCAGCTTCGTTAATAAAAAAATCTCCCCAACTGATCAAGGACGCGCGGGAATGTGAGACGCCCCAGGAATTACTCGATGTTATAAGACGGTATGAATTGAAAGATGACTAGTTCGAGCAATGGAATAGAGATAAAAGAGGTCATCAAGCAAGGAGATCTCGAAATAATACACATTTATAATGAAGAAAGAATTACAAACCAGATTTTACATCCCAGGTCGCAAAAACCCGGGTTGGCATTGGCCGGCTATCCCAAATACCTGAACCATAAAAGAGTTCAGATTTTTGGAAAAACAGAAATGGGATATCTAAATCAGCTCAGACAGGAAGAGCGGGAAAAACAGTTGAAAAACTTCTTTTCCCTGAGGGTTCCCGCAGTGATCATTTCAGAAAAACAGGAAGTGGACTCCCGCTTTGTCTCATACGCCGAGAAATACAAGACCCCGATCCTGATTTCCAATCTCAAAGCATCGTTGCTTGTGGCCAGGCTCTCCTCCTTCCTGTACCGTCATTTTTCCAAAAAGATAAGAATCAACGGAGTACTCATCGATGTGATGGGTTTGGGAATCTTGATCACAGGAGATTCCGGTATCGGGAAGAGTGAAACGGCGCTGGAATTGGTGAACAAGGGGCACCGGTTGATTTCCGACGATCTGATTGAATTTTACCTCGATTCAAACGACGACCCCATCGGTCAATCTATCGACCGAATCAGAAAATGGATCGAAGTGAGAGGATTGGGAATCATCAACATCGCTGATATTTTCGGCATGGGCGCCATCTTACTTGAAAAAAAATTAGATCTGGTGATCAGGCTGGAAAAATGGAGCCAGAAAAAACAATATGATAGGTTGGGCGAAGGCAAACTCTATTTCAACATTCTTGAAAAGGAAATCCCCATGTTTGTCTTACCGGTGGCTCCCGGAAGAAACCTATCGACTCTCATCGAGGTTGCGGCAAAATATTTCATGTCCAGAAAAAACGGCAGTAAATCGTTCATAGAATATGCATACGAAAAGGAAAACTAATGATTAAAAGCCTAATGATCACTCATGGGAATTTTGGAGAAGAACTAATCAGAGTAGCGGAAAAAATACTGGAAAGTAAAAGCGATATCGAATCGGTCAACTTTGATTGGGTAGAAGATTCAAATAGAATAATTGCACAGATCGAAAAATATATCAGGCAAAACAAAGACGATTCCATCATTATCTTTACAGATATGTTCGGAGGTTCCCCGGCAAATATTTGCTTCAAATTCCTGGAGCCAAACGTCGAAGTCATAACCGGGGTCAACCTCCCGGGATTGTTAAAATTCCTGACCTACAAAGATAAAGGAATGGAATTCCCTGATCTGGTGAAATGTGTCAAAAATGGAGCTATCGACGGAATAAGCATTCTGGGCGAATATTTAGGAGAGAAAAAAAATGGTAGAAGAAAGAGTTGAAATTTCGAACAAGCTGGGACTTCATGCCAGAGCCGCCGCAAAACTATCCCACCTGGCAAACAATTTCACATCAGATATCTTCCTGGTTTACAACAACGATCGAGTCAATGCCAAAAGCCTCCTTGGTATTTTAACGTTAGCCGCGTCAGTCGGGAATTCCATAAAAATCCAGGCTGAAGGCAGGGATGAAAAAAAGGCGGTTAAAGCCATCATCAGCCTATTCAACAGGAAATTCGATGAAGAAAGCTAAATGATAAAAAAACTAAAAGGCAAACCTGTTTCAGCCGGAATCGTGGTCGGAAAGGCATTCTTGTTCAATTCCCGGCAGCATGTCATCCTGCGGGAAAATATCGAGAAAGAATCGATCCAGGGGGAAATAAAACGGCTAAACAACGCTATCCGCAAAACGCGGATCCAGTTAAAAAAAATCACCAAAAATCTACACAATATCATGGGAAAAGACTCGGCTTTGATCATCGAGACCCAGGCTCTTTTATTGAATGAAGGCAACCTCCTGACAGACATCCGGAATTTCATCGAGGTGCAAGGTGTAAAAGCCGAATGGGCCATCAAGCAGGTAGAGAAAAAATATATCGACATATTCAATAATATTCCCGATTTATCGTTCAGGGAAAAGAGAAACGATATTTCCGACATTCTGAACCGGTTGTTGCGCAATCTGAAGAAGAGCAAAGACGATATCAGCGACAATATCGAAAACGTGATACTGGTGGCGGACGACATCCCCCCGTCCGTAGCCGCGAATTTGATGTCGAGGGGCAAGGTACTGGGCCTGGTATTCGATCATGGGGGCGAAACATCCCACAGCGTCATCCTGGCCAGAACCCTTGAGATTCCCACCATTCTGAATACCGAAAACGCCTCGGAAATGATTGCCAACGACGACCGCTTAATCGTGGACGGCCTGAGCGGCGAAATTTTCATCAATCCCGACAAGGCCTTCCTATCGCGCTATTTAGTCAAAAAAGAAAAATACCTGATCTATAAAGAACGTCTCAAAGGGGTCATAAAATTACCGGACCACACAAAAGACAACCACGAATTTAAATTGAGCGCCAATATCGAATTACCCTTCGAAAGCGAGATTATCAACTCGTACGGCGCCAGAGGAATCGGTCTATATAGAACGGAATTTCTGTTTACCGATCCGAAAGTGGCATCATCTGAAGAAGAACAATACCTGATCTATAAAAGCATCGCCCAGAAAGTATTCCCAAATCCTCTAGTCATAAGGACATTCGATGTCGGCCGCGACAAAGACTACGGCCATATCCAACCGGAACCGGAAACCAATCCCGCATTGGGAACCATGGCCATCAGATTGTTTCTGCGTGAAAAAAAATTGTTCCGCACCCAGATCAAGGCGATCGTTAGGGCCAATGAAACTGGAAACATCAAAATCCTCTTCCCAATGATCATTGAAATCGAAGAAATCTATTACATCAAAAACATCATCGATGAAGTGAAAAACGAACTGGAAGAGGCGGGGAAATTACCTGAGAAAAAGCTGGAATTTGGAATAATGATCGAAATCCCCGGCTCAGTCAAGCTAATAAAACATCTGGGCAATATCGTCGATTTCTTTTCCATAGGTACAAACGATCTGATTCAGTACCTGTTGGCGGTTGACCGTAACAATAGCTCCGTATCGTACCTTTTCAATCCGTTTCATCCGGCGGTTATCGAAATCCTTTTCGAAATCCGCCAGGAAGTGGAGAAAATCGGGAAACAGGTCAATGTTTGCGGGGAGATCGCCGGGAAAGGTTTTACCGCTATCATGCTCCTGGGTATGGGTTACACGAATTTTTCCATGAATCCCCTATCAATTATCGAAATAAAGAGAATTTTCACCAACATTCACTATTCCTACATGAGACAAGTGGCCAATTACGTGAGAACATTAAATTCCAAATCAGCCATCGAAGAATACTTGATCGAAAAAGTGATCCGAAAATATCCGGATCTTTTTTTAACTCAAGCGCTTTTTTAACGAATAAACCACAAACCATCAACCATTATATAACCCAGTCCATAAAAAAATGTGAAAAATAAGTTATTTTTAAACGGCTCATCCTGATTATAATCTTTCCAGAAGGAGTTTTTCAACTATATATCAAGAAAAATGTGGAAAACTTAACACTTGAAATCACTATATCCATATGGGCAGTCATTCTCCTTGGTTTGCACAAGAAACACAGCTTACAATAGCCTATATATTTACTTTTTTGGCTAAATACCACAGGGGTGGCAGATCCTGAGCGCAATCATAAAAAGAAGTTACAATACTTTTTCAAAAACGCGCTATGTTAAAAATATTCACGCAGTTCAAACAAAAACATTTTTCCGCCGCAGACGTATTATATTTGATGGAGGATTTATGAAAAAAACCGTATCTATGTGGTTCATTATAACATTCATTTCACTCGCGCTTCCGGCTCAGGATTGGCAGCGGGCCACAGTGGCTGAAGAATCGAATTTCGAGAAAACATCATTATATTCCGATGTGATGGATTTTATTTATGACGCGGAGAAGAAATCAACAGCAATCCAGACATTGGAGCTTGCGCAGTCAATCGAGGGGCGCGCCATACCATTGGTTGTAGTGAGCAAAGAAGGTATCGTATCTCCCCGGCAACTATCTCTGTACCAGAAAAACGCGGTTTTGATCGTCGCCAATATTCATGCCGGTGAAGTGGAAGGCAAAGAGGCTTGTTTGATGCTTCTGCGCGATATCGTCAACAGGAAGCTGGATCCTGTTTTAGAGAGTCATATACTGCTATTGGTCCCCATTTTTAACGCCGACGGAAACGAAAAATTGGGGAAAAATCGTGGCGACAACGGCCCCGAATTGGCAGGCGTCAGAGCCAATAGCCAGAACCTGGACCTGAACCGCGATTACCTGAAACTAGAGACCCCCGAAGTCCG
>JAHELQ010000230.1:0-3672 GCA_024644125.1 Candidatus Aminicenantota bacterium
CGGGTTGGTTATTTGAAAGGGGAGTTTGAAAAAGATTACGAAGGAAAGGAGAATGATCGAAAAGTTTTGGAAACATTACGCTCGTTGGGAGTGGAACTGATTCCTCTGAAGCTTCCCGATTTTCCGGTGGAGGCGCTTTCATTTATCCTCAATGCCGAGGCCGCGGCGGCGTTCGACGAATTGACCCGTAGCGGTCGGGATGATCTGTTGAAGCGGCAAATCCGCAATGCCTGGCCCAATGTGTTTCGTTGGGCGCGGCTTATTCCGGCTGTGGAATACATCCAGGCCAACCGGCACCGGACTCTGTTGATGCGGGAGATGGCTGCGCGATTGTCGGGAATTGATGTGTATGTGGCGCCGACATTCGGCGGCGACAATCTGCTGCTCACCAATCTAACCGGGCATCCGGCGGTGGTTGTGCCCAATGGTTTCACGAAAGAAGGGAGTCCCACCAGTATCACCTTTACCGGGAATTTATATAAAGATTTCGAGACCCTGGCGGTGGCGCAGGCTTATCAAGCAGCAACCGGCCATCACCTTAAACACCCGGTTGTACAATAAATGACATTTTTACTTCTGCGTGGATTCATTTTTCCGTACTTTTATTTTATAATGGTAACTGAAAAGAGAAAATATCCAGGATAGGAAGGTTAACATGAAACATGCAGTTGAAATTTCTGACAAAATTTACTGGATCGGCGTAAATGACATGGATACCGATCTATTTGAAGGCATCTGGCCGTTGCCCCGCGGCGTGGCCTACAACGCTTATCTTATCGACGATGAGAAAGTGGCTGTTATCGATACAGTGAAAAAAGGGTATCTACCCCAATTTATCGAGAAAATCCAGGCGGTACTGGGCGAGAGATCCATCGATTATCTGGTTGTTAACCATATGGAACCGGATCATTCCGGTTCGGTAAAAATATTACGCCAATTGTATCCCAAAATGGAAATTGTGGCGAACCAGAAAACCCTCGATTTTTTAAGGGGATTCTATGGGATCGAGGACGGCATCAAGATCATGGGTGACAAGGAGAGCATCGACCTTGGCGATAAATCGTTGACCTTTTATATGACTCCCATGGTTCATTGGCCGGAGACCATGATGACCTACGAGAACAAGACCCAGACCCTGTTCTCCGCGGACGCGTTCGGCGGATTTGGAGTTTTGCAGGGCGGGATTTTTGACGACGAGGTGGACCTCCCGTATTACGAGAATGAAATTTTGCGGTATTATTCCAATATCGTGGCCAAGTACAGCCCGATGGTTCAAAAGGCGTTGACCAGGTTGAGCGACGTACCGATCAAAGTGATCGCCTCAACCCATGGCGCGATATTCCGGGAAAACCCATCTTATATTCTGGAGCGCTACGACCGTTGGAGCAAACAGGAGACCGAAAAAGGGGTGGTGATTGTGTATTCGTCGATGTATGGGCACACCCAGACAATGGCGGAAGCCATTGCCCGCTCTCTGGCGTGTTCCGGCGTGGAGCAAATCCGGTTGCACAATGTGTCGCGGTCGCATCTTTCTTTCATTCTCACCGATATCTGGAAATACAAAGGCCTGATATTGGGAGGCAGTACTTACAATATGAAATTGTCGCCGTATATGGATATGTTGGTATCCACCCTGGACAACGATAAGCTGAAGAACCGCGTGTTCGGTGTCTTCGGTTCTTATAGTTGGAGCGGCGGAGCGGTGAAAGCCTTGAGGGACTATGCCGAGAAGAGCGGCAACCAGTTGTTGGAACCTGTCGTGGAAGCGAAACACGCGCCGGACGACAATTCCCTCGACTTGTGCCGCCAGCTTGGCAAGAACATGGCGGAAAGCTTGTAGTAAAAATCATGAAGGGCGGGATTTTCCGCCCTTTTTTCCCGATGCCGACATGTCGTTCTCATGCTGATCCGGGGGAGTTGGGCCAGGTGAAAATAAGGAGTTTAAGCATGGTAAAAACGAATCGGTTCGCTATTTTGATTATTCTTTTGTGTGTTCCATTGTTATGGGGACAGGCAAAAACGGAGATCGAGACGCCGGAGCGGCATTTCGGATTCATACCCGGCGCTGACCGGATGCTCTTCGATTACGAAGGACTCATCGCGTACTTGCAAAAGCTGGAGATCCAATCCTCGCGACTAAAGTTGCTGCCCATAGGCGTTACGCCAATGGGGAAACCCATGTATACGGCGTTTATTTCATCGGCCAAAAACCTTCAGCGGTTGGATTCATTGAAAGAGATCAACCGCAAGTTGGCGTTGGATCCCGCGATTCCCCGACCGGAACTGGAACGTATGGTGGGAGAGGGCAGGGTTTTTTTTGTGGGCGCTCTGTCCATGCATTCGTCGGAGGTGGGGCCCAGCCAGGCGGCGCCGTTGATAGCCTACCAATTATGCTCCACCCAGGATCCGTTGGAATTGGAATGGCTGGACAATGTTATATATATGATGATCCCCTGCCACAATCCCGATGGTATGGATATGGTGGTGGAACATTACAAGCGTTACAAAGGGACCAAATACGAAGGCGGCTCGATGCCCGGGATTTACCACAAGTATGTGGGGCATGATAACAACCGCGATTTTGTCTCGCTCACCCAGGAAGATACCCAGGCCATATCGAGGCTCTCCAGTAAAGATTGGTTCCCCCAGATTTTGGCGGAGAAGCATCAGATGGGTTCCTCGGGCGCTCGCTACTTTGTGCCGCCCTACCATGACCCGATCGCGGAGAATGTCGATGCGGAGGTGTGGAATTGGGGCGGTCTATTTGGCGTCAATATGTTGAAAGACATGACCGCGAATGGTTTGGCCGGTGTGTCCCAGCACTATCTGTTCGACGATTATTGGCCCGGTTCCACCGAAACCTGCGTCTGGAAAAATGTAATCGGGATTTTGACCGAATGCGCCAGTGCCGATGTGGCGAAACCCATCTATATCGAGCCCAATGAATTGCGGGTGGGGGGCAAAGGTTTGTCTGAATACAAAAAAAGCGTCAACATGCCAGAACCCTGGGCAGGCGGCTGGTGGCGGTTGGCAGATATTGTCGAGTACGAGCGGGTATCGACTCTTTCCATCATCAAAACCGCATCCCGTTATCGCGAAGAGATTCTGCGTTTCCGCAACCGGATGTGTAAAAAAGAGGTTCAGAAGGGAAAAACGCAAGCCCCGTATTACTATATTATGCCGTTGGCGCAAAAGGACCGGAGCGAATTGGTCGGATTGGTCAACCTCCTGGATGAGCATGGGGTTTCCGTATACCGTTTGACCGGATCTGTCGCCGTCGGCCGGCAAACGTTCCATGAGGGCGATGTGGTGGTGCCGCTGGCGCAACCGTTCCGCGCTTTTATCAAAGAGGTTATGGAGTTGCAGGAGTTTCCGCTTCGCCATTACACGCCGAATGGCAAAATTATCGAACCCTATGATATTACCAGTTGGTCCCTGCCGCTTCACCGCGGCGTGACGGCTGTCGAGATCACGCAGCCGGTATTGGGATTGGAGTCTTCACTCCAGAAAATCACGATTCCGTTCGCGTTGAAGGGTGAACTTCCCGTCCGTTATGCCGCCGCGGTGTTTTCCGTGGATAACAACGAGAGCTTCAAGGCATTGTTTCTTGCCTTTAAGATGGGGTTGACTGTCGAGCGGTTGACTGAATCCTCTGTCGTCGAGGGACAGGCG
>JAHELQ010000230.1:3729-8032 GCA_024644125.1 Candidatus Aminicenantota bacterium
TCCGGTGTTCGCATCGGGCGATGTCCTGTTGCCGTCAACTCCAGTGGCAATGCCGCGAGTCGCTTTGGTGGAGACATTTTTTCATGATATGGACGCCGGCTGGACAAGGTATGTGTTTGATCAGTATGCCATTCCTTATACAATCGTGAGGCCTCAGGAATTTGCGAAGACAGATGTGGCCCGTCTCTATGACGTGGTGATTTTTCCGTCGTCGAACAAAGACCTGTTGATGAGCGGTAAGCGGAAGCAGGGGGACGATTATTACCCCAGCTACTATCCGCCGGAATACCAGGCGGGATTGGGTGAAAAAGGGATGCAGCGGATCATGGAGTTTTTGGACCTGGGCGGGATTATCCTCTCGTGGGGCGAATCCGCCAATCTTTTTATGAACACGTTGAAGATTCCAGCCAAAAAAGGAGAACCTGAGGAGTTCCGGTTTCCGGTCAAAGATATGGCGCCGGATTTGAAAAAAGACGGGTTGTATTGTCCCGGTTCGATGTTGAAATTGGAACTGGCGAAGGGCCATCCCCTCACCTATGGCTTACCGGATGATATCGGAGTTTTTTTCAGAGGACGCCCGGTGTTTCGCACCAGTCTGCCTCACTTTGACATGGATCGCCGGGTAATCGGGACCTTTCCCGAGAAGGGGATTCTTGTGAGTGGTTTTTGCCAGAAAGAGGAAAAACTGGCTGGGGAGGCCGCGATGGTGTGGATGAGAAAAGGCAAGGGGCAATTGGTGCTCTATGCGTTCCAGCCGCAATTCAGAGCCTCGACACCGGCTTCATATAAATTATTGTTCAATGCGATACTGCTGCCACGATTGAAATAGGAGAAGCATGAATTACAATTTTGACCGAGTCATCGACCGGCGGGGAACCGGAAGTTTGAAATGGGAATATGGGGCAATTGCCCATGGCGCGGATGATCTATTGCCAATGTGGGTGGCGGATATGGATTTCGAAGTGGCGTCTCCCATTGTAGAGGCGATCGTTAGCCGGGCGCGTCACCCCCTTTATGGATATACTTTATGGAAAGATTCTTATTATGACGCTGTCGTTCAGTGGATGAAACGGCGGTTTGATTGGGATGTGGCGAAAGATTGGATTGTGTACAGTCCGGGAATTGTTCCGGCGGTCAACCTGGCGGTCCAGGCGTTCACCCGGCCGGGGGACAGGGTAGTGATCCAGCCTCCGGTCTATTACCCCTTCGCCAACGCGGTTCTGAACAATGGCCGGCAATTGGTGAACAATCCCCTGGTGTTGGCAGGGGACAGGTACCGTATGAACTTTGATCAGTTGGAAGAAGTTATCGATAGTCGGACCAAAATGATGATTCTGTGCAGCCCCCACAATCCGGTGGGGCGCGTGTGGGAACCGGAGGAGCTTCTCCGGTTGGCTGAGATTTGCCGGAAGAAAAATCTTATCGTGGTTGCGGATGAAATTCATGGCGATCTGGTGATGCGCGGGCACCGGCATACGCCTCTAGCGGCGTTGGCGCCGGAAATGAAGGACATGATCGTTACCTGTACCGCTCCGAGCAAAACCTTCAATCTAGCGGGGCTTCAGGCGGCCAATATCATGATTGCCAACGAAGAAATGCGGGAGAGGTATATCGTGGCCAGCCGCAATTGTGGGGTTTGGCTGGGGAATATTTTTGGTTTGGAGGCGTTGACAGCGGCTTATAGCCGGTGTGAAGATTGGCTGGAGCAACTGCTCGATTATTTGGGCGGTAATGATCAGTTTTTTCGCCGTTTTATGGCCGATCACCTTCCTGCCGCCCGGGTGTTGCCTCTCGAAGGAACCTATCTTGCCTGGATGGATTTCCGGGCTTTTGGTTATAGCGATGATGAACTCGATGAGCTCTTGCTCAACAAAGCGAAGGTATGGCTCGATCGGGGGACACTCTTCGGCGGCCCGTCGTCGGGATTTCAACGGATAAACATAGCCTGTCCCCGTTCGCTCTTGCAGGAGGGGCTCGAGCGGATAGTCGGATGTTTAGGCGGAGCCGATGTGAGAAATTAATTTGGAGGTATGAGATAAAATGGATTCAAAGGAAAGAATACAGATGCTCGATGATGTGTTCGCGCCAAAAAAAGGCGAACGAGTGCTTTTTTTGGTGGATTTGCCGCATGACGCCATCGTTGACAATGAGGCGTGGCAAGCGCGCCGGCATATGGCCGATGAATGGATGGGTGATTTTGGGGAGATGGCCCGGAAAACAGGTTTTGTTGTTGAGAAAATCGAATTTCCCGCCACCGGGAAGAACAACGCGAAAATTCCCGTAGACATTATCGACGCCGCCCGTAAATCCAATTTGGTGATCGCCATGACTGAATACTCGGCGACCGCTCCATTGGGAGGTGTTTGCGACGAGAAGGGAAGTATCACCCGTTGCGCCAGCATGCCGGGCGTGGCGAGGGGGATGGAAGAGACCGCTCTGCGCGCCGATTACAAAATGGTCAAGGTGTATTCGATGGCGTTGAAGGATATGCTCAATGATTCTGTGGGCGCGGAAATTTCTTTTTCAACCGGAGATACTCTTTATCTGGATCTTCGTAATCGCGTCGCGGAAGCGGACACCGGAGAATGCAGCCAGGCGGGGCAGTGTATCAATTTTCCCGCCGGCGAATCGTTCAAGGTACCGTACGAGGCGGCGGCCGATGAAATCGCGGAATTCGGTCCCAGCTTGAGTAAGGGCATCATGCCTGTGGATTACGACGGCGATCTGGTTAGATTTGTCATTGAAAACAACCGAATTGCCGATATTCTAGGGGACGGTCCGAAGGCTACCGAAATGGCGGATTTTTTCAAGCAAAACGATAGTCGGCGGAATCTGGCGGAATTGGGGCTGGGATGCAATCCGAAGGCTGTTGTCAGCGGTAATGTATTGGAAGATGAAAAAGTCGGTTTGCATATCGCTTATGGACTGAGCCGGCATCTGGGCGGAAAGGTGGATAGCGATTTGCATGAAGACATCGTTTACGCCGAAGGTTGCCCGGTGGAAGGCGAGACTCTGGTTTTGACCACCATTGATGGAACGCGAATCGATCTGATCATGGATTCCCGGCTTCGTTATGATTTGTTAAAATAAAATCGAAAATATCATGTGTCCCTAATCGGCGACAGCGATTGGGGACTTTCTTTTGAAGGGTAGGGGCTGACGTTTGGTTGAAAATTTCCAAAACCGGAATTATTATATTTTTTCCTGATGTGTTTTTTACGTTGTGTTTGTTTTTTTTGTTCTATATTTTTGTGATATAATTGGTGGTAACTTGAAGGGTGATAGAAGTGGTTAAGTATATAGATGGAAAGAAAATAATGACGGGGAGTCGAAAGGCATTCTGTAGGGTCGTCCTGGTTATCCTATTGGCGATGTGTGCCCAAAAGAGTGTGCAAGCCGTGACTCGCCAGATGATAGAATTCGAAAAGATTTCGTTGGAGAGGGGACTGTCGCAGGCGACTGTGTACGATATTATTCACGATTCCCGCGGGTGGTTATGGTTTGGGACCCAGGATGGACTGAATCGCTATGACGGTTACAAATTCAAGATCTACCGGCCGGATCCTGAAAATCCTGCAAGCATTTCCAGTCAAGTGATCCGGTCTCTCTACGAGGATGACTTCGGAAATCTTTGGGTGGGTACTCATCAAGGTTTGAACCGGTTTGACCCTTTTACGGAGACATTCCGGAAGTACGTGCATGATCCCGATGATCCCGATAGCTTGAGCCATGATATCATCAACGATATTTGCGGCGATGCCGATGGGAATCTCTGGATAGCCACCCCAAATGGGCTCAATAAATTCGAACGCAACGACGAGCGGTTCATCCATTTTCGTCAGGATTTGGTTAAATCTGATTGGCTGCGGAGCGCCAGAATTAATGTTCTCTATGAAGATCCTCAACTGGATGGTGTTATCTGGCTGGGGACGCCGTATGGCCTGTACCAGTTTCAATATAGAAAAGGCGTGTTCCGTTTGTTTGAACATAAGCGCGGAACTCCTAAAGGTATAAGCGACAATGTAGTTTTATCCATATATAAAACTCATTCCGAGCCGGGAGTTTTATGGGTGGGCACCAGGGGGGGAGGCTTGAACCGCCTGGACCTCGCCACCTGGGAATTCGCCAGTTTCCGGAATAATCCGGATGATCCCGGATCATTGAGCAATGATAGCGTGCAGGCGATATACGAAGACCAATTAGGGAGTTTATGGGTCGGGACCATAAGCGGCGGATTGAATATTCTTTCCCCCCGCCGCATCAGTATCTCCCGTTACCAATCGAATAGCCGCGACCCCGAGAG
>JAHELQ010000231.1:0-1709 GCA_024644125.1 Candidatus Aminicenantota bacterium
AGTTTTCAAAAAAAATTATTCGCCGTGCTGTTCCCAGAAAAAGCCCCAGGGGAAGCTGAACTGAACGGTAACATCGTTGTCGTTTTTCTGCAATCCCTGAACGATAGCCTTACTCCCGAGTTCGAACTGTTCTCCTCTCATAAGCAAGAATTTACCCTGCTCGAGGATTACTCCAAAATCGGCCAGGCGGAATATGAATTCCTGGTTGGGTTCGAGAATAGTCGGAACTGTCGGAATTCTGATCCAATTGAGATTAGGATATTCAGGAGACGGTTCTCCAGGATTTCCCAATTTGGTGGTGAACATATCTTCGAGGGGAACCCGTTCTTCGCTGATGGCCACTTCATAAATCGGCAACTCGATCGGTAGGTTGGTGTGGTTCATGATCCTCACCTTCTTATCGAACGGACCTTCGCCAAAAACATCAAAACCGGTGATTGCCACCTGTTTCAGTCCCTGAGTGTCTTCGAGAGTGGTATTCCCAATTAGCGGAATTCCACCGAGGGTCCACCAGCCGACCAAATTGGTGATGATGTTTTTACCTTCGACATCGAACATGATCCCAAAATGGATCCATTGGCAATACTGAATATAACCATTGGTGCTAAAATCACAGGTGAAGAACCAATCTTCGGGTCCAACCTGGGTCAAGCAATAACCATTCACAACCCAGGTACCTGTACCGGGATCACCGAACACATGGATATCAGTAACTTTCGGCCAAATGCCGCCACTGGAGTGAACATTGCCTTCGATATGAAAATCGTTGGCTACAACACCGTCATAGTCGAAATGCACATCGTCGTTAAGACCAACCACGATTGCGCTCAACATAAGCGGAGCGATCAGCACGATAAATGCTGCAGAAAGAAAATACTTTTTCACTTGAATCCTCCTTTATTCTAAAAATTTTATATAGTTTCCAAACATTGCATCATTTTCCATAATAATTCAATTCAAAAAGTATTCCATTTTATCATTTTAACGTACGTGATATTTTTTTTCAAGTGCCTTCGACCAAGATACACATTTTTCACAAACAAAAGGTGGAATTTGGCACATCCGATTGAATAGAGCTTTCCCTCTATCGAGGGCAAGCTCCTATATTTTTTTGGAAATCTTCTACTCTAAAATATTGGTTACACTGTTACCGGCTGAGTATCGAACGGGGGAATAAAAACGCTTTCACTGGTAATCCCGGAAGTTCCGCGGTTAGTCAGATGATACCGCTCCCTCTTT
This sequence comes from Candidatus Aminicenantota bacterium, assembly GCA_024644125.1. Taxonomy (GTDB): domain Bacteria; phylum Acidobacteriota; class Aminicenantia; order UBA2199; family UBA2199; genus JAHELQ01. The sequence continues at coordinate 1,240 of JAHELQ010000231.1, forward strand.
CTTGGTTCCATGCGTTCGATATCCAGAAGTATCAACCCATCCACTGTATTGAAACTCCGGTCCACGCAAAAATCGACCATCTTCATTCCGCCGAATTGCACCAACATGGAATACTGCCGGAACAAAACCGGCACGGCGTATCCGTAATTTTTCAACAGCCCTTTCAAAATTCGGTAGTCCTCTTCAAAATCATTCCCGTTCAGCAGGACAGCTAATTCTTCTTCTTTTTCGGGCGACACGACATAGCGGTTTTTGGCAATTGCCAGTTCGGCGTCCGATTTGTACCATTTATTGTAATAATAAACAATAAGATCGATTGCCTCCTCTGGATAGGCATGACTGATGCTGACGGAACCGAATAGATAACGGGCATGCGGATGGCTGCTCAGGAACAAGCCGATACCTTTCCAGAGCATATCCAGAGCCTGGCTTTTCCAATATTTGTATTGGATAAAGCTCCTGCCCAATTC
>JAHELQ010000231.1:1719-8020 GCA_024644125.1 Candidatus Aminicenantota bacterium
TATACGGATTGAATTCGCCGGTATAATCGAAAAGAGATGCCGTATAGATAGAGTGTTTATCCAATTTTTCCCAGATATCCTCGTACAAAACCAGCCGATACGATCCCATAATTTCGAGGGCGTTGTCATCCCAAAGAACAATGTGGGTATAAAAACGATCATAATGATCCATATCCATTTTGTCCCCGGTTCCTTCCTGTACTTTCCGGAAGGTCAACTCCCGGAGCCTTGCAATTTCACGGATCACATTCTTCCCGCTTTCGTAGTTGACAGCATAGGTTTTTCTACCGTCGGAGGTTTCGGCTAACAATGTCGCCCTCGACAATTCCTTCTTCAGCAAGGCCTTGCAAACGGGATGAATCACTGTTTTTTCGGTTTTAAAAACACCAGTTTTCCCTTTACCGATACGATACACATGATCTTTCAGCAAAGTCGCCATTGTTTTTGTATCAACGATATTTTTTTTGATATTATTCGCGGGGATCGGATCGCCGATTTTAATAGTGATATTCCGGGATCTTTTGAGAAAAATTTCCCGCGGTAGCAAAAACATCGAAAAGGCTTTGTGGAGAAACGAGATGACATAAAACAAAATGGAATTCCGCCCTTTTACAAAGATCGGTAATATCGGCGCCTCCATTTTCCGGGCAAAGTGAATGGCGCCCTTGTGCCATTTCCCGTCCACAACGCCTTGAGCGCCAAAACGGGATACCTCTGCGGAGGGAAAGAACACAATGGCCCTCTCTTCCTGAAGCGCCCGCTCGATACCCCTGATGTTCTGTTTTTGCGCCTTTAACGAAAAAATATCGTAAGGCAAGAACAGATCGTTCAGGTTCTCGATCTTTGATAAGACATCATTCACTACAATTCTGACATCCGGACGGACCTCCCCGATGGCGCGCAGCAGAGCCAGGCCATCGAGAGCGCCAAGCGGGTGATTGGATACACAAACTACTCGGCCTTCCGCCGGAATTTTCCGCCGGTCCTTGCCGGAAAGCAGAAATGAAAAATCCAGATAATCGAACATTTCTTCGATAAATTCCAGACCCTTCTTATCTTTACCTCTCGTCAGAACTTCATTCATCTCCCGGACGCGCATCAGGCGTTCCAGAAGCCGGACAATTAGAGAAACAATAGGTTTGGGGACATTCTTGAAAACATTTTTTTGTTTTGCTTCAATAATTTTCTTTAGATCGATTTGATTCATTTTTTTTCCTTCAATCGTTTAGATAAATATAAACCCGAAAACTAAAAGGGACACTAAATCTTCAAGTTTCATTTTATCACATTGAGTTTAAAAATAATAAATAATTAGTAAAAAAAATGCAAGTTTTCCCCAAATCCCATTATTTATCAATGTTTCAAGGAAAAAAGCAGATAATTAACGCAAAATCATGAATAACAAAAGCCCGAGATTCCCACCCGGCCGACATCTCAATAATTTTAATATTCTCAAAAAATTAGTGTTTTATTAAACACAAAGATAAAAATGGTTTGCGAAAGAAGTAGAGGCAATACAATGAAAAGATAAGGAGCGAGGCGGAACTCTAAAGTAAAATCGCCATAAGAAAGGACGACAACGCTTGCGTTGTTCTTTCAGTCGAAGGCATAAAAAAATCATGTTATAATTGAGATTCTAAAATCGCTATAAACCTTTTATTTTTTTTTACGTCTAACGTTACATTGCAACCGAAGAGGAAATAAGGATGAAAAAACACTGGATAGTTTTATCGATTATTGCATTGGAATTCTTCATTTTGAATGTCGCTGCGATCGCGGCTTCCAAACAGGAACAGCGCGTTATAGCGGCAATTTTTACAAATAACCCGATCGAGATTGACGGTTTCCTTGAGGAACCTGCGTGGAAAAATCAAAGTTCCGGAAACTTCACCCAATCAAAACCTGACGACGGTAAACCGGCTACCGAAAAAACCGAAGTCTGGGTAGCCTATGACAAGAAGGCGCTGTATATCGCCGCCCGCCTTCATGACTCGGAACCGGACAAAATTATCGGAAGACTTGGCCGGAGGGATGATTTTGTCGATTCCGATTGGTTCACGTTCTCAATCGATCCTTATTACGACCGGCGCAGTGGTTTTCTTTTCGCGGTAAATCCGTCCGGAACGATAGTGGACAGGACAATTTTCAATGACGAAGACCAGGATCCCGCCTGGGATGGAGTTTGGGAGAGCGCAACCCGCATCGACAAATCAGGTTGGACGGTGGAGGTCAAAATTCCCTTCAACCAATTGAGGTTTAAACCGAAAGATCAATATATATGGGGAATCAATTTCCGGCGTATCATTAAAAGGAAAAACGAACAAGCCGGTTTTGTCTGGATCCCCCAGGAAGAGAGCGGTTTTGTGTCGCATTTTGCCCGCCTGGAAGGAATCCGGGATATCGATCCGGGAAGAAATATCGAAATTGTACCTTTTGTAATCGGGAGAGCGTCATATAGTCCGATTGAAGAAGGGAATCCCTTTGCCGCAGGCGAAGATTATTTCGCCAATTCGGGTGTGGATCTGAAGGTAGGCCTCAGGAGCAATCTCACTCTGGATGTATCCATCAATCCAGATTTCGGTCAAGTTGAAGTGGACCCGGCCGTAATCAATTTAAGCGCCGCTGAAAGTTTTTACGAGGAAAAAAGGCCGTTTTTCATTGAAGGAGCCAGTATTTTTTCATTCGGTACCGGTGGATCCAACCGCGATATCGGAGCCGATTGGGGACATCCCCGTTTTTTTTACAGCCGCCGCATCGGGCGTTCACCACAGGGCAACGTATCAGGGGAGGACGGCTACGTGAGTTATCCTGATTGGACCACAATACTGGGCGCGGCCAAAATAACGGGAAAAATCGGCAGCGGTTGGAATATTGGTTTTCTGACGGCTTTGACCGAAAGGGAATACGCGGCGATTGATCTGAATGGCGAACGTTCCGCCCAGGAGGTTGAACCTTTCACCCACTATGGTGTGCTCAGAGTCCAGAAAGAATTCAACGAGGGAAGGCAAGGATTGGGAGTGATTACCACTTCAATTTTAAGAGACCTGAAACACGAATCAGTGAAGGAACTATTGAACCAGAACGCATTTAGCCTCGGGATCGATGGTTGGACATTCCTTGACAGGAATAAAACCTGGGTCGTGAGCGGCTGGTTGGGGGGAACGACTGTGTCGGGCTCGAGCGAAGCCATCGCTCTCCGCCAACAAAGCTACCCACATTATTTCCAACGACCGGATGCCGGGCATGTGGAATTCGACGATGAAGCCACCAGTATGAGTGGTTGGGCAGGACGCTTTTCGTTAAACAAACAAAACGGCAATTTTGTCTTCAATGCGGCAATCGGAGCTATATCCCCTGGTTTTGACGCATCCGACATGGGATTCCAGAGAACCAGCGACGTCATCAATGGGCATATCATGGCAGGATACCGCACATTCGAACCGGGGAAAATTTTCAGGAATTGGGAAATCAATGTATTTACGCAGCGAAATTATGATTTCGGCGGAAATCGGATTGGAGAACAGCGTCTCATTTTAATCGGTCACGGTGAGTTCCTGAACTTCTGGGAAGCCTATGCCCAATTCAGTTACAATCCCCAGCACTGGTCCCATAGCCCCACACGCGGAGGGCCGCTGACATTGATCCCCTCTTTTTCCTGGGGAGAATTCGGAATCTTCACAGATAGCAGACGCCCAATTGCGTTGGAGCTATTTGGCGGTTTTTTCACCAGCATGTCCGGTTCGAGTGGCTGGAACACATCGCTCGAGGTTCATTGGAAACCCGGCAGCAATGTTAGTATATCACTGGAGCCTTCTTATCAAATTGAGCACGAAATGAGCCAGTGGGTCGCGAATATCGAGGATCCGTTCATGACAGAGACCTTCGGCAACCGCTATCTTTTTGCCGCCCTGGACCAAAAGACATTGTCATGTAGTATCCGGTTGAATTGGATTTTTAATCCGAAACTCAGCCTGCAAGCCTACATCCAACCCTTTATCGCGGTAGGGCGTTATCTGGATTTCAAAGAATTGGCCAGACCCTCCAGTTACGATTTTAATACATTCGGCGAGAATAATTCCACCATAACATATGCAAACGGCGAATATGCGATCGATCCGGATGGCCCGGGACCCGCCGGTCCTTTCGCTCTGGCGGAACCGGATTTCAATTACAAATCCCTGCGAGGGACAGTGGTACTCCGCTGGGAATACCGCCCCGGCTCCACAATCTACTTCGTATGGACCCAGAATAGAAATGATTACGCCAATCCAGGCGAGCTGCAATTCGGCCGTGATTTCCGTAATTTGCTAAAAGCCCCCGGGGACGACATTTTTATGATTAAATTCACCTACAGGTTCAAACTATAAAAAAAATCCCCCTCCCATCGTCATGTCGTGCGGCAATCCGACGGGCGGGGGACTATATGAATCTTGAAGTTTCTTTACAGTCTTTTACACCGCCTGTTAATTATACCTCAAGAGTAAAATAAAAGTAACCGTATATTATCTCAAAAAAAATGCGCGTTCTCCCCCTTAAATTCAAATTCAACCGTTTTTTGTTGACAAGTGCCCGGTTGTCAAATAATATATTTAACATTGACAAAGGCTGAGAAATAAATTGGGAGAAGGAAGGAGACGATGGAGAATTCACTGGAGATTGAAAAAATAGGAATTTTTTCGGACAAAACCAGGGAAATACAGGAAATCGCGATCAAACTCCATGAAGACCGTCAACTTCCGGTGTTAATCGAAGGGGAAACCGGTACCGGGAAAGAGATTGTCGCCCATATGATCCACTACGGGAAAAATAGCGACTCGAGCTCGCCATTCATTCCTATCAATTGCACCGCCATCTCACAGGGATTGTTTGAATCGGAGCTTTTTGGCTATGAAGAGGGGGCTTTTACAGGCGCCAAACGTAAAGGCGCCTTTGGAAAACTGGAACTGGCCCAAAAGGGCACCCTCTTTCTCGATGAAATCGGCGACCTTCCTCTGGATGTGCAGCCAAAACTCCTGAGAGTTCTTGAAGAACGCGAATTCTTCCGGGTAGGCGGTTTGAAAAAAATCAAATTGGATATCCGCATTATCTGCGCCAGCAACAGAGAACTGGAAAAACGGGTGAACGAAGGTTCCTTCCGACAAGATCTCTATTACCGTCTCAATGTGGGACACATCAGAATTCCTCCCCTAAGGGAGCGGCGGGAGGAAATTATCCCGTTGGCAACCATGTTCCTGGAAGCCATTGCCCGCCAAAAGGGAAAGCCAGTCCGGATTCTGGATCCCGGCGCCGAGTCAATACTCAAAAACTATGACTGGCCCGGAAATATCCGGGAGTTGCAGAATGTCATCGAGCGGATTGTACTGCTGAACAGTAGCCCTTATGTTCTTCCCCGCCACCTGGACTGCCTCGTTCCCCATCCGCATCATCATCTCGAAAAAGAGACATGCGTATTGCAACCGGGTTATATCGTCCTGCCTCAGGGGCAACTGGATTTATATCGATTGGAAGCGGAGATCGTCCAAAAGGCGTTAAAAAAATTCAACAATAACAAAACCCATACAGCGGAATATCTGGGGATCACTCGCAGCGCATTGCGGAGTAAATTGAAATAACGCTCCATTCCGAACGTTCAATTTCGCCCGGCCGTTCAAAACTGAACGCCGCCTCGAAAACACATTCCCATAAACCCTCTCAATAACAAGATTCCCGCCAGTACGTCCATGGAAGTTTCCATGGCAAGATACTTGCTTGACAGAAAGATATAACACTTTTGAACTTTTTGTATTTATAGAAATAAGGAGGTAAATATTGCCTGCAAAAATGATTGAAACAAAAAGAGCTAATGTAAAAAAATTGGCGGCAATAGTCGTTTTTACATTTCCAATCGTTCTCTGGGCCGTAACAGGGAACACGTTCCTATTGGATCAAGAAGACAAATCCAACTTCGAAAAAAACACCGCAGTGTGCGCTCCATGTCATGAAGACGTGGTAGGCGCATTCATGAAAAAACCTCACGCGGTAATCGACTATAAGGGCTGGATGGCGAAGGACAATTCGTCCAGTTGCACCAGTTGCCACGGCGACGCCAAAAAACATCTGGAAAACGAAGGGGGAACGGACAATATTTTTACCTTCTCATCGATGGACACCCCTGTGCAGAAGGCTAAAAAGTGTCTGCAATGCCATCAAAACGATACTGCCCGTTTTTTCGCCAGTCCCCACGGGAAGGCTTCCCTCGATTGTACCGAATGCCATACGATCCATGGGGCGATGACCCATCGCCCGCTATTAAAAACGTCCC
>JAHELQ010000760.1 GCA_024644125.1 Candidatus Aminicenantota bacterium
GCTGGGGAATCAAGAGTGAAAAACCGGCGGCCTACGCTCCCTTCAATATCACCATCGAGGCGTTGGCGAAAGCTTATGCCGATAAAATTCTCGCAATGCAACATCGAGGGCCTTATTATATATTCGGTTGGTGTATCGGAGGAACCATCGCGTTTGAAATCGCCCGCCAACTGGAACAAATGGGACGAACGGTGGCGATGGTGGCGATGGTCAACTCCAGTCCGCCGGATGACGAGGCGGTGTCGTCGGCGATTCCCTTTACTCTGGCAGAGGAACTGGACTGGTTGGCGCAAGCGGTCCCGCATTTAGCCGAAGAGAAAAAACTCGAAGAAGCGGTAGATTTAGAGGAATTATGGACGTTTTTTGCCCAGGCGTTAGAGCGGCAACCGGATGGCGCGACCTATTTGAAGCGGAGGATCCCCCCCCAGTTGGCGCGGGCCATTCCCAATTTCGAAACTCTCGAATGCGGCCCGGTACTGACTTATTTCAATCGGGGCCGCAGTCTGTCAAGAGCGAGGCTTTTGTACGTGCCTCCCCAAAAACTTGCGGCGCCCGTTTCTTTTTTCCAGGTCCAGGAAGGTGGTAACGTTTCCTGGGAAAGTTGGCAGAAGTATTGCTCGAAACCTATGCGTGTGTTCGAGTTAAGGGGCGATCATTTTTCGGTGTTTAAAAAACCGTTTGCCGAGGAATTTTCCCGGCTATTTGGAAAATTGATACGAACTGCGTAAAGGAGCCATGGTACAAAAATTATATTGAAGGGTATTGTTTTTTGTAAAGGAGGCGTTTATAGAAAAAAGTCGAGTGAAGCTTAATTTTTGATTGATATTTTTGAATAATGGCGTTGGGAATAACCGGATATATATTGTTCCGCCGATGGATCGTTCGATCCCGGTGTTCTCTGCGCTTTTTTTTTATAAACGTAGTATGTCCTGACCCGGAGTGTCGAATCGTTGCATTGAAAGAATCTGGCGCTCTGACGCCCCGCGAGATCCAGCTCGATTCCTGATTTTATATTTTGTGTCTGTCACGTTACGCCCGGCCTTTTGTCGAAGAAGTCCTGGGGTCCGCGGGAGCTCCAGCTTATAATTGTACAAAGTTATTTTTTTTCGCTATACTTCTAAAAGGGAGAGGAAACCATAGATTTGAGGGGCTTTGCTTTTTTAAAAGTCTATTTTATAGGATAATACACATTAAATTAGAATTATTGAGGATAACAAGTCCCCGTCCTTTTGGATCGGAATGACATGTTAAGAGGTTGACTTTTTGAATTAGCAGGAGAATTAAGCAAAAACCGTGATAGAGAGCAGATAGCAGTATTTTCATCGGAACGATGACGAAAAAATTAGAAAAAGATTTCCTTTGCAATCAAGCGGTTGAGTATATTCTTATGCAACCGGTGGAAAACCTGGCGAAATTGACTGTCGCTGAAATAGCCAGACACCTGGATGTTAGCCATTCATATTTGGCTCGAAGATTTAAAGCGGAAAGAGAATATCCTTTGAGAGATTACCTTTTTAGAGAAAAAATGGTCCGTTGTGTCTTTTTGTTGCAACAGGAAAAAAATATGACGATCAGCGACCTGGCAAAAGCTCTGGGTTTTTTTGACGCAGAATATTTCGCCTTCTTATTCAAACAATATTTTGGTGTTTCCCCCGGCAGGTACAGGCGGTGCAAACAAACAAAGATGTAGCGATCCCATGGGGGTTGGATATTTTTTGACAATACCCAGAAAAAAATGAACTGTTGGAATTGTCGCAGATACTGAATAACGATCTTTGTAAAAAAATGAGGGTGAGAAGATTTTTATGGCCAGTCCCGGTGGAGAAAGGATATTGTGTCGGGAAATTTTTCTATCGCGGCGGTTCATTTTTTTCACGGTACAAACTCCAATGGAATTGTGTTATTTTTTGATTGCCAGCCAAAACCGTTCAATTTTTTGGTGGTAGTGAAATCAAGTGCTCGGAATCTAATGAAAAAAAGGAAACTGTCGGATCGTGTCATCGAATATATTCTATCTTGCGACAATAACGATATTGCTACGTTGACAATCAAACAATTGGCGAATAAATTCGCGGTAAGCCAGTCTTTTTTGTATAGGCGGTTCAAGACGGAAAAATACTTCTCACTGGGAGAATTCCTACTGAAAGAAAAAATGTTTCGGGCCGCCGTGCTACTTCTGGAGAACCAAAGATTGCCCGTCAAGGTGATAAC
>JAHELQ010000761.1 GCA_024644125.1 Candidatus Aminicenantota bacterium
GACGAACAGGAAATCGGAGGGTGAAAGCCCTTGAAGGTGAGCGATTTCCAGCGCAGAGGAAGGATCGGGTTTCAATGGAATGCCGGATCTCTGGCCCCATATTTTAAAGAATGGATAATTTGGCAACAACTCTTCCACCATGCGGCCTGTAAACGACTGCGATTTATTGGATATGATCGACATGGGGATATTTTTTTGGCAGAGAATGTCGAGCAGCTCTTCGATGCCCTGGTATGGCCTGGTGGATTCCGGCCAGATTCGATTGTAAATCTCCCGGTAATCGGCTACGAGTGTCTCCATGGATAGTGCGGGAAGTTCTTTTTCGGGAATCGTGCGAATGAACAATTCTTCGATTCCATTACCCACGAAATACCGGTAGTCTTCTACTGGGTACTCAGGAAAATTCAGGCGGGCCAATAATATGTTCGCCGCTTCCGCGATGCCCCCCAACGAATCCAACAATGTTCCGTCCAGGTCGAATATAATTGCTTTATATGTCATTTTGAGTTCCTCTGGTTTACATCTCATTATAACACGAACAAGGCTTCGGTGATAGACGCGTATTGACATCCGGGGCCCGATCCTCTAAAATTCTTGCAAATGAAACATATCTACTTTATCTCCGATATACACCTGTCGTTGGTTCCCGGTGAAGCGGAAATGCAAAAGCGGGAGAAACTTCTCTGCTTTCTCGATTCCATCACTCAGCCGGGAGCCTCGTTGTATATCCTCGGCGATTTATTCGATTTCTGGTTCGAATGGCATCATGTAATTCCAAAATATTGGTGGGACATCCTCTTCAAATTCCGGCAGATGAAAGAGGCGGGGATGGAACTCCATTTCGTCACCGGGAATCACGATTTTTACACCGGCCGCTTTCTCGAAGAGTCTGTAGGTATAACCTGCTGGACTGATGCCGCGGTTTTCGAGGCGGGCGGGAAGACGTTTTTTGCCGCCCATGGCGATGGATTGGCGCGGAAAGACCGTGGTTACCGGTTTTTGAAGCGAGTAATCCGCAATAAGGGTTCGATTTTTTTATTCAAGAATTTCATTCCGGCAGATTGGGGGATGCAACTGGCCAAATGGACCTCCCACACCAGCCGGGAGTTGAAGCAAATCGACCAGGCGGCCTGGAGCGAAGAATACTTCCGTTTCGCCGAAGGTAAATTCGCCGAAGGTTTTGATGTGGTGCTCCTGGGGCACGTTCATTTACCGATGATCCGGGAAAAAAAGGGCCATGTGTATGTCAATTGCGGGGATTGGCTTAGCCATTGTAGTTACGCCGAGTATGATGGCGCGCATGTACATCTGAGAGTGTGGGAGTGATTTTTATTATCCGTTGCGTTTCTCTTTATCAAGGGCCTCGTCCAGGACTTGTCTGACGGCGGAGGCGATTTTTGAGAAACTAATGGGTTTCGACAGCAACATTGCGATTCCGGACTCTTTGATTTCTTCGTTCAATTCAATATTATTGTAACCAGTGCAGAGGATAATCGGGATCTTGGGCCTGATAGTCTTGACTCTGGCCGCCAGTTTGGTTCCGGAGATTTTCGGCATCGATTGGCTGGTAATCATCAGGTCGATTTGTTGCGCCGGTTCTTGAATCACTTGCATCGCCTCTTCCGGCGTGGAGGCTGTTAACACCCGGTATCCGAGGTTTTCCAGGATATTTTTCAAAATCTTTTTAATCTCCTCCTCGCTATCAATGCAAAGAATTGTTTCAGTTCCTCTCGGCAGAGTTTCCAGTTTATTAATGGACTCTTCGTCCAACTTTTCGATCCTGGGGAGAAATATATGAAATGTTGCGCCCTGGCCCGGTTCGTTTTCGACAGTGATTTCGCCGCCGTGGTTCTTGACAATGCCATGTGCCACCGATAGACCCAGGCCCGAATAACCGCTGTCTCCTTTCGTTGAGAAGAAGGGTTCGAAAATTCGTTTCACGATCTCTTCATCGATTCCGGGGCCTGTATCTTTGATCGATAGTTTGACCATCGGTCCCGGCACGTTTCCCGGGTAATCCGACGTGTCAGGCATTTCCGGCTCCAGGTTTTGTAACCGGATGTCCAGGTCGCCTCCGTGGCTTTTCATCGCCTGGGCGGCGTTGGTGCAAATGTTCATCAATACATGATGGATTTGGTTTGGATCCGCAAATATGATGCTTTCTTCGTCATCGAAATGATAGTGAAATTCGATGGACGCGGGAAGCGAGG
>JAHELQ010000232.1 GCA_024644125.1 Candidatus Aminicenantota bacterium
AGATTTCCGCATGAACCCTTATTTGAACATTTTAGCTATGGAGATTTGGTTAAAATTGTATTTATGGAGGGATTTGCATTTCTGTTGCTCTTGATGATCGTGATTTTATGTGTGAGAATGCATGGATATGTAGATGCCACGTCTTGTGTGTTGAAGAAATATATCTATATATTAAACGGCAAGGATGGCGGAGGGAGAAATTAAATCCAGGGTACGAGTTAAAGAATCTCTTGCCATTAGCGAATCTGTGCAGTGATGGCACGTATGCATCAGAGTAAAAGCTTGATTTGGCGATCTGATTGAGAAGAAAGGGAAGGGTGGAATCCATCGATGGCATCGATAGCGACAAATACTTCTTCGATTCTGCGTCGCGAGGAGAGGATTCGATCCGAACCGGTCTTCGTTCATCTCGCCGCCCGACGAAGCACGATGCGTCGTTCGGAAGCTCCCGATAAAGTTTCGGCGCCTGGATTGAGGAAATAAGAAAAACTGCAATGTTGATTCGATAAATTTATTCGTGGAGTATGGGCTCTGTTTCCGTAAGATCGGTGTCATCGAACGAGTCTTCGTCGTTTTGATGAAAAACTGCTGGGAGAGGGGTGTAAAATATGCCTGTCCCCGGGTGGGGAGATATGTCTTGACCGGTTGTGGATTCTTATTTATAATGAGGGAATGGATGTAGAAAACAGGATCCGGGAACTGTCTGCCCTTTTGTTGCGCCACCAGTATTTGTATTATGTCAAGGCGCAGCCGGAGATTTCCGACGCTGAGTACGACAGGCTGTTCGACGAGCTTGTGGCGCTGGAAGAGGGGTATCCCCAGTTTGCCGATGAGAACTCGCCCACCAGAAGGGTGGGCTCCGATCTGGATAACACGTTTCCCGAGCGGCGACACGCGGTACCGGTTTTATCGTTAGACAAGGAGTATAATACTGGCGAGTTGGCCAATTGGCTGCAAAAAACCGTCAAAAACGCCGACCGGCCGTTAGGGTTTGTGGTGGAGGAGAAGATGGACGGCGCGTCGATTGTGTTGTATTACAGGGACGGCGCGCTGGCGGCAGCGGTGACGCGGGGAGACGGCAGCCGGGGTAACGATGTGACCGGGAATATACGGACCGTTCCGCAGGTTCCGTTGGTTATCGCTGATAAGGGCGAGCTGGCGGTGCGCGGCGAAGTGTACATCGCCAAATCGGATTTTGAAACGTATAATAAAACTTTTGATGATAAATACGCCAATCCCCGCAACCTGGCGGCTGGTTCGTTGCGGAACCTGAAGTCGTCGCTGGTGGCGCAGGTGCCGTTGAAGATCTTCTGCTACGAGGGCTACTTCCGTGGACAGAATGCTGAAAATGGCGGGCGGGCGTTGAATGATCACATTCATATTTTGATCAAGCTCCGCGAGTTGGGCTTCCGGGTCAGCGAGAATCTTGGCTTTTTTAGCGATAACGAGGAATTGGCGGCGCAGGTCCGGTCGTTGGCTCCGGGGTTTGTGGTTGGCGGCGTGGCTGATTTGGTGAAGTATGTGGAGGAGCGAATCGCTCTTCGGGATTCGTTGGATTACGAGATCGATGGTTTGGTGATCAAGGTGAACGAGATCGACGTTCGGGAGATGCTGGGCAGTACGGCGCATCATCCCCGTTGGGCGGTGGCGTTCAAGTTCGACGCGCCGCTGGCGCAGACGGTGTTGGAGGATGTGCAGGTGCAGGTGGGGCGCAACGGGCGGGTGACACCGGTGGCGATCTTACAACCAGTGCGGATCGCCGGCAGCACGGTGACACGGGCGACGTTGCACAACCAGGAATACATCGATATGCTGGAATTGGGGCCGGGTGATCTGGTCAGTATTTCCAAGCGTGGCGACATCATTCCGGCGGTGGAGGATGTGGTGGAGAAGGCGCTGGAAAATCCCAGCGTGTACCGGTTGCCGGAGGCGTGCCAATTTTGTGGAACGCGGTTCGTAAAGGATGGAGCCCATCATTTTTGCAAGAACAAGCAGTGCCCGGAGCGGATCCGGCGGGCCATCACCTATTTCACCGCCAAAGGGCAGATGGACATCGACACATTAGGGGAAAAGACCGTAGCGTTCCTGTTCGACGAAGGTTTCGTCCGCTGTATCCCGGACATCTACCGCTTCGATTACGGCCGGTTGCTAGGCGAAGAGGGCTTCAAAGAAAAGAAGGTGGAAAACTTCAAGCAGAGCGTGCTGGAGAGTAAGAGTCGCCCCTTCAAGACGGTGCTGACGGCGCTGGGTTTCGAAGGGATCGCCGCCAACGCGGTGTCAATGCTGATTAAAAATGGATATGACTCGGTGGATAAAATCATCGAGGCAGCGTCGCGGCGCGACACGGAGGTTTTTTCCAGTATCGACGGCTTCGGCGGTATCATGGCGGAGTTAATGATCCAGCACTTTACCGACCCGGACAACCTCCGGTTGATTCAGGAGTTGAAGGAGTTGGGATTGAATTTCAACGAAGGACAGGTCGTCGGGACGGATCTCGTTCTTCAATCCATGGCCGGCGCCACCTGGGTGATTACCGGCTCGTTTGAGCATTTCAATCCCCGGTCGAAGGCGGCGGAGGAGATCGAACGGCGGGGCGGCAAAGTGGCATCGGCCGTGTCTGCGAAGACGTCGTATGTATTGGCGGGCGAGAAGGCAGGATCGAAACTGGCCAAAGCGCGGGAGCTGGGGATTCCGGTGGTTGACGAAGCCCAATTCCGTAAGATGTTGGAGGAGTGAGCAATGGTGAAACGGGATGATTTGGAGCGCTATCTGGCGGATGTGTACCAGTTTGAAAAATTCGACGATTATTGCAGCAATGGTATTCAGGTGGAAGGACGGGAGACGATCGAGCGGGCGGTATTCGGAGTTTCGTTTAGCCGTATGTTGTTGGAAGCCGCCATCGCGCGCGGCGCGGATGCCATTTTCGTGCATCACGGCATCTTCGGCCGCGATTTTTTTATGTTGAAAGGGCACCGCAAAGAGCAACTGAAGCTGTTGCTCCAGCATGACATTTCGCTTTTCGGTATTCATTTGCCGATGGACGCGCACCCGGAGATGGGGCATAACGCCCTCTTGTTTTCCGCTCTGGAAGCGGAGATCGAGGCGCCGTTCTTTGTGGGATTTACCGGGTGTAATAGCGCGCGCTTGACGCTGGATGGGATGTTGCAGCGGCTGGACGAGTATTTGCATCCTGTCATCGGCGGCGACCGGGCCTGCCGCAATCACCCGGAAGGTTTTATGGATCCCGGCTATTCTTATCTTGAGAGATTCGGCTTCGGCGTATTGAAAAACGGACCGGATATCCCAAAAAAAATCGCCGTCATCTCCGGCGGTTCCGCTTCGGATTACGAGAAGGCGATTTTTATGGGAGCGGATACTTTTATTTGCGGCGAGATCAAAGAGCACATACCCGCTTTGTCGCTCGAGTCCAGCACGAATTTTATCAATCTTGGGCATTATTATTCAGAGACTCCGGGGGTCCGGGCGTTAAGGGACCATTTGCAGAGAGAATTCAAAATATATGGAGAATATGTTGAAATTGGCAATGTTATTTGATATAAACCTGTGTGTGCGTACCGATGGATTACGGATGCGCATGCCCGTCGGGAGGCGAGAATGAGCGGCATAATGATGTTGAAGACCGGAATCCCGGAAGCTCTCAGGGATTTTTATCTGGGGCGCGTTCATTGCGAACCCTGGATGGACTACGAAAGTAGTTTTGTTTTGAGAAACGGGAATTTTCTGTTTGGCTTTCAAAAAAGTGAAAACGCAGACACCGGTGGGATTTTGACCTTCTTTTTCGGCTATACCGAAGAGGTGGACGACACTTATGAAGAGCTGAAGGATATCGCAGTGGCCCCCCCTTCCAATGACGGCAGGGGCGGATCTTACCATTTTTTCGCCAGAGATCCCGAGGGGCGGATTCTGGAGTTCCAATCGTTGCAATCCCCCACCAACGACCATCTCACCGGCGATCGATTGCTGATGACCCGGCGTAATATACGGGAGTTTTCCTCCGAGCCGGTCTCGGATGAAATTTTTTACCGGGTACTGGATATCAGCAGGTTTACTCCCACCTCCCGTACACCGCAATTCTTTTATCTGAAATTGATCAAAAACAAACGGGTTCTTTCCTGGTTGTCCAAAATCGACGGCAAGCAGACGGAACCCATTGGCAATGCGCCAATGGCGGTCGCCATCCTATCCGATCCCACCCTCACAAAACGGTATGTGGAGGATGGGTGTATCGCCGCCTACCATTTTATGTTGTCTGCCTGGGTTTTCGGACTCGGTACCAGTTGGGTGCCGGGAATGGACCGGGAGGATGTCAAAAATAAAATCAATGTGCCGAAGGATCATTATATAGCCACCATCACTCCTTTGGGATTCCCGGAAAAAATTCAACTGGATCCATTGGAATTAGAAGAAACCATGGTACTGGAATAAACGTACCATATACCATGCGCATGCCTTGTTTTCTATATTGGGAACGATAGTACAAGTCTATTTAAAGAGGGGTTTGGCGCATAGTTTTTTTTGACGAGGAGTATGTTATGGCGAGAAAATCACATTTAAAAAAAACAATCACCGCTTTCGCGGCGGTCGGTCTATTCTTTTTATTGGCGGTAATGCCGGCCCTATCGGCGGCCGAGACGGAGAGCGCGGCTAAAAAGTCGTTTATCTGGGAAGTCAAGGGGCCGCAGGGAAAATGTTATTTGTTGGGATCCATTCATTTGTTGAAAAAAGAACATTATCCCCTGCCCGCTGCCATGGAAAAGGCATTTGACGAAGCAGAAATCGTCGCTGTCGAGGCAGATATCTCCAATCAGGAGGCCATCGGGCAGATGACGATGCTGACATTGCAAAAAGGGATGTACCAGGGGGAGCAGACTCTGGAGAACACGCTCGACAAAAAAACCTACCAGTTATTGCTCAAATATTTGAAAGAGAACGATATGACCATTGATTCATTTCAGAAGTTCAAACCCTGGCTATTGGCCATGACCCTGACCAGCATCGCGATGGTGAAGCAAGGTTTTGATCCGAATATGGGGATTGATAAATATTTTCTTGAAAAAGCGAAAGATAAAAAAGAGATCAAGGAATTGGAGGGATTGACTTTCCAGATCAATTTATTGAGCGGATTCTCTGAAGAAGAAGGTGAAAAGTTTTTGTTTTATTCATTGCAGGAGTCGGACACCGAATCAGGAGAACTGGACGGGATGGTATCCGCCTGGGTGGCCGGGGACGCGGAAGCGATGGCCGAGGTTGTGATACGGACTGCGAAAAAGTTTCCTGAACTCAAGGGGATCTATTCCAAATTGATCGAGGAACGTAATTTCGGGATGGCGGAGAAAGTGGATTCATATCTCCAAACTGGCAAGGTTCATCTGGTGATATCCGGCGCGGCTCACCTGGTGGGCGAGACAGGAATCATAAATGCCCTGGAAAAGAAAGGGTATAAAGTGAAGCAGTTATAGCCTCCTGATGAGAATGATACGATGCTGAAAAAATACTTTGTCCGGGTATTGGCTATTTGTGTCTTGATGGCGGGATTGGCGGGTTCGCTCGCCGCCCAGCGGGCCGGATTTTCCAAAGAGGAGTTCGCCCAGAGGCGGAACCTGTTGATGGAAAAGACCGGCGAAGGTATTATCATTTTGTTTGGAGCGGTCCAGGATGCGCCGGCGGGGCACTTCCGGCAGGACAACGATTTTTATTATTACACCGGGGTGGAGGATGCGAGCGCGGTGGTGGTACTGTTGCCGAAGTACAAAAAATGCGCCTTATACCTACCCACCCAACCGGAGCGGGAGATCGAGTTTGTGGGCCGTAATCTATTGACTGATCCCAGGGGAAAGGAACTTTCCGGGATTGAGGAGATTCGTCCTCTGGAAGAATTCGATATGCATCTGGCACGGCTTTCCGGCCGTGGATTGGGGACGATATTTATGCGCCTGTCCCCAGCGGATGAGGTGGATGGATCGCGCACCGAGACGGCGATGGATAACGCCCGCCGCAGCCAGATTCATTACAATGCCGTCATGTCTCTTGATCAGTACCGGATTCAGAGATTGAAGGAGCGGTATCCGGCTTTGCAATTCAAGGATGTGGCCCCGATTATCGACCGGCAGCGGATGAAAAAAACTCCTGCGGAGATCGAAGCCCTCCGACGTAATGGCAAGATCTCCGCCCTATCGGTCCGGGAGGCGATGAGAGCGACGAAGCCAGGGATGTGGGAATATCAATTGGAAGCGGAGGCTCTCTATATGTCCCAAAAAAACGGAGCTGTGGGCCCTGCGTATTCCCCGATTGTCGGATCCGGGCCCAACGCCTGTGTGTATCATTACTCCCGCAACAGCCGGCAAATCGAAGATGGTGATCTGGTGTTAATGGACTATGGGGCAAATCTCGATTACCTGTGCATTGACATCACCCGGACATGGCCGGGCAACGGCTCGTTCACCGCGGAGCAAAAAGAGGTGTACCGCGCGGTGTTGGAGGTGCAGAAGGCGTGCATCGAAGCGTATCGCCCCGGAGTGACCGAGAAAGATGTGAAAGAGTATGTGGCGAAGGCCATGAAGAAGAAGGGGTTGGATCCCCGCGGTCTCGAAGGGGGCATCGGCCATTTTGTGGGGCTTGCAACTCATGATGTGGGGGTGTACGGAATTCCTCTGGAGGAAGGGATGGTTTTCGCCATCGAGCCGGCTCTCTATTATCGCGATACCAATACCTGTATCCGCGTCGAGGACACAGTTTTGATCACGAAGGACGGCTGCGAGGTGTTGACCTCCGCGGTGCCGAAGGAAATTGAAGAGGTTGAAGCTCTTATGAGGGAGAATTGAAGATGTCGCAGGAAGTGAAAATGGGAAACGGGAATCTTCGGAAGAGGCGTCTCCTGGCGTTAATTCCCTGGATTGTATTACTGGCAAGTCTCGGCTTCAATATTTACCTGCTCCGGGACGGAGGCGTGACCAAAAGAAACATCGGGCGCGCGGCGCAGGTCGTGGGTCTTGAATTCACCGGGGCCGAACGGGATTTGATGCTGGAAGATGTGGCACAACAATTGAAATCTTACACTACATTGCGGGAGTATTCGCTCGATAACGCCGTTCCGCCTGCGTTGAGATTCGATCCGGCGATCGCCGCCATACAAATGGAGCCGGTACTGGATAGGGTAGCTACCGACGAGTTGAACCTCCCGGCGGTCGCCCGGCCGAAAGATCTGGCGGAGTTGGCGCTCCTGCCGGTCACCGCTCTGGCCTATCTCGTCAAATCCCGGCAGGTCACCTCCATGGAGCTCACCAAATTGTATCTGGATCGGCTGAAGACAATCGGACCGAAGCTTGAATGCGTGGTCACCCTGACAGAAGAACTGGCCCTCGAACAAGCGGCCAAAGCGGATGAGGAGATCGCGGCGGGAAAATACCGTGGTCCCCTTCATGGTATTCCGTGGGGAGCCAAAGATCTTTTGGCAACAAGAGGGATCAAGACCACTTGGGGAGCGATGCCTTATAAAGATCAGATGTTCGATATGGATGCCACTGTGGTGGAGAAATTGCGGGAAGCGGGAGCTGTGTTGGTGGCGAAGTTGACCACCGGTGCGTTGGCCTGGGGCGAAGTCTGGTTCGGAGGTATGACCCGCAATCCCTGGAACCTCGAGCAAGGTTCGAGCGGTTCCTCCGCCGGTCCTGCTTCAGCCACAGCCGCAGGATTGGTAGGCTTTGCCATCGGAACCGAGACCTGGGGCTCCATTGTGTCCCCCTCCACCCGGTGCGGCGTCACAGGATTGCGGCCGACATTTGGCAGGGTGAGCCGTTATGGGGCTATGGCGTTGAGTTGGAGTATGGATAAAATAGGACCGATCTGCCGGAGCGCAGCCGATTGCGAAATAGTGTTCCAGGCGATCGCCGGTTCCGATGGAAAGGATTTGACTGTAGTGAACATTCCTGTAAACGCCGAACCGGGATTGCCCATCACCAGTTTACGGGTTGGTTATTTGAAAGGGGAGT
>JAHELQ010000233.1 GCA_024644125.1 Candidatus Aminicenantota bacterium
TTTCAGAAGCCGGGATCGCGATGTACGCCTCTTCGGAGGCCGCGGCGATTCGCAGCGCCATTTCTTTGAGGGTTGAGTACTGGAAAATATCCGCCAAAGGGATCCTGACGGAAAACTCTTTATGGATGGCAGCAGCCAGATTGGCCGCCTTGAGCGAATGGCCGCCGGATTTGAAAAAGTCTGAGCTACGACCGATTCGTTCAGCAGGGATATTCAGCACACCAGCCCATACGTTTGTCAACCGTTTCTCGATCCAGGAGGAAAGGGGGTCGTCATCCATCGCGACCGGCATCGCCGGCTGGGGCAATGCCCGCCGATCCACCTTACCGTTGCGGGTAAGAGGAATTTGATCCAGAATCACAAACGCTGACGGAATCATATACGCAGGTAATCTTTCACCTAAATGACGCTCCAGGTCGCCGTCCAGGCAGTCCACTGTGTCCACATTGTCTTTTCCCGGAACGACATAAGCCACCAGAGTCTTGTCCCCCCCCTTCTCTCCAACCGGCAGCACTACCGCCTCTGCCACCGCGTCGTGAAGCAGGAGATGATTCTCGATCTCCCCCAGTTCGATACGAAAGCCGCGAATCTTCACCTGCTGATCGATGCGGCCCAAAAACTCGATATCTCCCCCTTCAAGAAACCGCGCCCGGTCGCCGGTACGGTAAAGACGCCCAAGAGGAGCCGCCAGATCTACAAACTTCTCCGCAGTCAATAGAGGCTGATTGAGATACCCGCGGGCCACACCATCGCCCCCCACCCACAATTCTCCTGGAATTCCAACCGGTTGGGGATTTAGCCATGGATCCAGAATATAAGCGGTGGAATTGGCAATGGGCCTGCCGATGGGGACGCTGGTAAAATAATCCTGTTTTATCCATAATGTAGTAGAAAAAGTAGTGTTTTCGGTGGGGCCATATCCATTGATAACGACAATATGTCGAAAGCGCTCCCGCAGTCGGTTGACATGAGCCGGCGACAGAGCGTCGCCTCCGGCCAATACATGGCGCAGGGTTTGGAAGACCTCGATATCGGTCTCCAATGACTGATTGAACAACGCAGTTGTCATCAACATAGTGGTAACTCCGAAGTGGCGAATGGTCATTTTGAGCCGGAAGGCGTCGATGATGGTCTCTTTTCCCACCAGGCACAGAGGGATCCGGTTCAACAACCCGCCCCAGAGCTCGAAGATGGAGCCATCAAATTCCAATTGGCACGTGGGGAGAAAACGATCACTCAAGTTCACATCCACAAAACTCAACGGCTTAACCAGCCGAACCACGTTGCGGTGCTTCACCATCACGCCCTTCGGCGTTCCGGTGGAGCCGGAAGTATACATGATGTAGGCCAGCGAATCTCCAGACAGTTCATCAGGAGCTTCAGAGAAGCGGTCTTCGTCGCGGGATTCTGCCAATGACACCATGCGGCAACCGGGAAGATCGTCCTCTTCTCCGTCGTGCAACAGCACCCGTACCGATGCGTCCTCGATCATAAAACGTTTCCTCCGCTCAGGAAAGTCGCGGGCAATTGGCAGGTAGGCTGCTCCGGTAACGAGAATCGCGAGCGCGCCGGCGATCATGCCGATGGACCGCTGCGCCATGATGCCTACCGCCTCTTCGTGGCGCACGCCATAAGATTTCAATATTTGAGCCAACGCTCCGGCCTGGAGCTTCAGCTCGCGATAAGTTACAGAATGTTCGCCTTCGATCAAGATGACACGATCGGGGGCCAGCGCCGCCTCCCGGGCGAAGAGTTCCGGAATCGAACTCTCCCGCGGGTAATCGGCCTTCGTATCATTGAACGCGAATAATAGTTCGCGCGTTTCCTCCTCTTCCAGAAGGGGGAGATCGGCGATGCGGGCATCTGGATGATGAACGCAATAATCCAGCAGGTTCTTGAAGCGGCGAATCATCACCTTCATCGTACCGGGCCGGAACAGATCGGTGTTGTATTCCCAATCCACCAGGATTTCTCCCGCCAGTTCGTCCCCTTCCCGCGGCGGTATCGCCACCACATTGATGTCGAATTTGCTGGACTGGTTGTGGGACGCTTCGATTTCAAATTCCAGACCAGGTAGCGCCAACCGCTCGGTGGGCGTATCCATAAAACTGAACATCGCCTGAAAAATGGGCATGTAGCTAAGGCTTCGCTCAGGCGATACAGCCTCCACAACCTTGTCGAACGGCGCTTCTTCGTATTCGTACGCTTCGAGGGCCGTCTCTTTCACGACCTGAACATAGTCTATGAACCGCATCGAGCCATCGACCGAGGTTCGCAGAGCCAATGTGTTGATCACCATCCCTAACATCCCTTCCAGCTCTTTGTAGCGGCGATTGGCGATACCGGAACCGACACACACATCCTGGCAGCCGGTGTAGCGGTGCAAAAGAGCCTTGAACACCGCCAACATGGTCATGAACAAGGTCGCGCCATGTTCCTTGCCGAATTGGTACAGGTCCGAAGCAAGGTTCGACGGGATCGTCAACCGCTCCATCGTACCACGACCGCTCAAGACCGGCGGCCGGGGGAAATCGAGGGGCAACTCCAACAATGGAGCCAGTCCTTCCAGCTTGCGCTTCCAGAAGCTCACATACCGCTCCAATCGCTCCCCCGCCATGTAGCTTCTCTGCCAGACGGCGTAATCGGCGTATTGAATGGGTAGCTGGGGCAACGGCGACGGTTGGTTTTTTAGAAATGCCTGGTATACAGTGAAAAACTCCCGCAGCAACACCCCCTGGGTCCAACCGTCGTGGACCAGATGATGTTCCACGCTCACCAGGATATGTTCGTCTTCCGCCAATTTCAACAAATGCATCCGGATCATCGGCCCTTGGGCGAAATCAAAGGGGCGGTTCCCTTCAATAACGATGAAGCGATCGATGGCTTCCTGCCGCTGCGACGAAGTTGTGTTCGTCACATCGACCACCGGGATCTTGAAAGCGAACGGCGGTTTCACCACCTGGACCGGACGCCCTTCCACAGTGACAAACACGGTCCGCAGAATTTCGTGGCGGCGGACGATCTCCGTGAGGCTCCGTTCGAACAACGCCGGATTTAGCTCTCCTTTGAGCCGCAAGGCGCGGGGAATGATATAAGCGGTATTGCCGCCGTCCAATTGCTGCAAAAACCAGAGCCGCTCCTGGGGATACGAGAGGGGAATCTCCCGGTCCCGCGACACGCGGGGAATACGCACCCGTTCATCGCTGCCGTCCCCGACGGCCCGGGCCAATCCTTCGACGGTCGGAGACTGGAAAAACGACCGCAGCGAAATCTCGCCGCCCAGCTCCTCCCGGATGCGGGCGATGGTGCGATTGGCCAGAATCGAATCGCCGCCGAGCTCGAAGAAATCATCGTGGATGCCGATGATATCGAGCTTCAACAGATCTTTCAGAATGGCTGCGATCCGGCATTCCCCGTCGTCCCGCGGAGCCGTATACGCCCTACTCCGGTAGAGATCCTGTCGGTCCGGTTTGGGAAGCAGGCGGGCGTCCACCTTCCCGCTGGCGGTCAGCGGCAGCGACTCCAGCGTCACAAAACAGGCGGGAACCATGTAGGCCGGAAGCCGCAGCGACACAACCTGCCGCAATTGGGCGATATCCGGTTCTTCCTCCCCTGCCCCGACAATGTATGCGCAGAGATAGGGCTCGCGCCCCTCCTCGAAGCGGGGAATCACCGCCGCAGCCGAGACTGTCTTCTCCTTGAGGATGCTGTTCTCGATCTCCTCCAATTCGATTCTGAAGCCGCGAATCTTCACTTGCCGGTCGATGCGGCCCAGGAAGCGAATCTGCCCATCCTCCCGCCAGCAGACCAGATCGCCACTGCGATACATCCGCAACAATCCATCGCTCTCATCAAAGAGCGAGGTCTCGATAAACTTCTCGCAGGTGAGGTCCGGGCGGTTGAGGTAACCGCGGGTGACGCCGGAACCGGCGATGCAGAGTTCGCCGGGGATCCCGATTGGTAAAAGTTGGCCCTCCGTATCTAAAATCAGAGCCCTATAACCGGGGACAGGCGCGCCGATGGGAATGGGATCCGAGACATCGTCGGCGCAGTCATAGTAGGTGGCGCAGATGGTGGTTTCGGTCGGGCCGTAAGTGTTGACCACCCGGCCGACCTTCAGTAACGTGTCGATGTATTCCCGTTTCAACACGTCGCCGCCGTTGATCATCAACCGCAACGACCGAAGCTCGCATCGCGAACGCCGGTTCAATTCCCCCAGCAACAACGGCGAGCAATCGATGATGGTGGCGCACTGGAGGTAAATCCGTTCCGCCAATCGCGCCACATCCCGCACATCGTCGCGGTTCGCCACCACCACGCGGCCGCCGCTCAACAACACGGGCCAGATCTCTTCCGACGAGGCGTCGAAGGCGATGCTCGCCTGCTGAAGCACGATGTCGTCTTCGGTGACCGGATACCGGGAGCGGAAGGCGGCGATATAGGATGAAAGATTGCGGTGTTCCACCACCACCCCTTTGGGGCGGCCGGTGGAGCCTGAGGTATAGATGACATAGGCGGGCGACGCTCCGGCGATGGCGGTATGCCCTGAAAGGGAACGCTCCGCTGAGCAGGTCCTCCCGCCTTCGACCAATATTGCCTGAACCGAATCCGGGACGCGCTGGAGATTTTCCTCTTCGGAAACCATCATCCGCGCGCGGCAATCATTCACGATGTACGAGATCCGCTCGTCCGGATAGGAGGGTTCCAGCGGCACATAAGCGGCACAGGCGAGCTGGATGCCCAGGATGGCGACAATCATCTCCGGCTTCCGCTCCATTAAAAGGCCGACGAGATCGCCTTCTTCCACACCCTGCCGGAGAAGGTTCCGGGCAAGAGTGGAGGCTCCCTCCAATAATGCGCGATAACTGATCCACTGGTCGGACTCACCTACCAACGCTGCGGCGTCCGATTTTTCTTCGGCAACCCGCAGGAATTGTTCCGGCGCCGGCGGCGCAGTGAACGATTTTTGGCTGCAGTCGTTAAATTCCGTCAGGATTTGCCGCTTCTCATCAGCGCCGGCCAATTCCAGCGAACCAATGGCTGAAGCCGGCGCTCCGGCCGCCTGGCCCAGCAGGTGGAGCCAGTGCTTCCAGATTCGCTCCACTGTTTCCCTTTTCAGTATCTGGGTGCAATACTCCAATTCCACCTCGATGCGGTCGTGCTCTTCATATACCTCCCAGGTGAGGTCCACTTTGGCGACGCCGGCATCCACATCTTCGACTTCGATTTTCAGGCCCGGTAGTTGCAGCGGCAATCGACGGTGGTTTTGAACGATCAGCATTACGTCGAACAACGGACTCCGGATCTGGCCCGGATCCACATCCAGGTCTTTGAGCAATTGCCGGAAGGGGTATTGTTGGTTCTCGAACGCTTCCAGGATGATACGCCGGATCTGTGCCAAAAACGCGGCGGTGGTAGTGTCTCTGGAGGGATTGCTTCTCAAAGCCAGCGTCTCCATGAACAATCCCACGGTATCGTCCAATTCGTTATGGTGCCGGCCGGCAATGGCGGTTCCGATGACCACATCGTCGGTGCGGCAGTATTTGGAAAGCAGGATGGAGAGGATGGCGGAGCAGGCCATGAACCGCGTGAGGCCGAAGCGCCGTTGCAGGCGGTCCAGTTGCTGGACCAGCTCCAGCGGCATCGTGAAACGAAGGCGTCTTCCCTCGTAGGATCGATCGGCGGGGCGGGGAAAATCCAGCGGCAGATCCAGGGCTTCGGGAAGCGGAGTGAATTGCGACTGCCAGTACGCCTGCTCCTTTTGCCAGCGGTTTTCAACCAGTTGGTTCTCCTGCCAGCGGCAAAAGTCTACATATTGATATGTCACGGGTGGAAGCGCTTGCTCCTGCAATAACGCCGCGATATCCCGTACGATGATGTCCCTCGAGGTACCGTCGCACACGATGTGATGGATGTCTGCCATCAGAAGATGCCGATCGCCGGTCGATTCCAGCGCCACTCGCATCAGAGGAGCCCGCTCCATAACGAACGGCCGGAGAAAACGGCCGCTATCGAGGGCTTCGATCTCGAATTCCACTTCGTCGCGGATCCGTTGCACCGGCCTGCCGTCCACCAATTCGAACGACGTACGCAGAGAGTGATGCCGCCGGATCAAAGCGCTGAAGGCTTGATAGAGACGTTGGAGATTCAGCTCTCCGCGGAAATGGATCTTCACCGCACCATTATAGGCGACGCTTTGGGGATCCATTTGCCAGAGAAAGTACAGCCGCTGTTGGGCCGACGATGCCGGATACACTTCCTGAACCGGCGCCGAAGTGAGAGGATTGTCCACTTCACCTTCCATCCGGCGGCCACGAATGAAGGCCGCCAGTTGCCGGATGGTGGGATTGCGGAACACTTCCGCCAGCGGCAGCTTCACATCGAGCCGCTCCTTCACCCGGCTGGACAACGCAGTCGCTCTGAGGGAATGCCCGCCAAAGGCGAAGAAGTCGTAGTCGATGCCTATATCGCAAGCATCCTTCCCCAGTACAGAAGCCCAGATCGCTACCAGTTCTTCTTCCAGACGGTCCCGGGGAGCCGTAACAGGAATCGGCGCCTCCCGGGAATCTTCCGTTGCCAGCCGCCGCAATTTTGTGATAATGGGAGCCAGGCCGTCCGTGTCTGCAATCAATCGCTGAGCGGGAGCTTCCGGCTCGCTGACAACAATCGCCGTAAGGGCTTCGAACCGCGCCGCCAGAAGCGCGATCTCCTCCCGGGTGAATAACGATGCGTTAAACGTGACGCCCACATCCAGACCTTCCCCGGTCTCGACGACCAGGGTCAGGTCGTGCCGGGTCTTTTCCACAATCTCGTAGCTCTCGATAAAGAGACTTCGATCCCGGCTACGCAGCGTTTCATCCAATGGATAGTTTTCCAGCACCAACAGGGAGTCTAATAATCCTTCGCAATCTTGTTCTTCCATGACTGCGTTGATGATTTGCCGCGAGGTGGTCTCGAAGGGTTGGCGGCGGCTGAGGAAGTCGCTGATACCGAGCGCCGTCTTCAATAGGGTATCCCCCTCAGCGACAGTCACCCGCAGCGGCAGGGTGTTGATCAAGAGCCCGGTCATCTGCCGGATGCCGTCGATGGCGGCTGAACGGCCCGATACCGTGGTATCGAACACGACATCGTCTGTGTGATGGAGTTCTGCCAGCAATATCGCCCAGGAGGTATATAACAACGCGGCCGTGGTGGTTTTGTGGCGACGGTTGAAGGACTGGATGGAGAGTTCGAGATCCCGGTGAAACGTAAAAGAGCTGTAGTCCGGCTGGATGGCGGGTTTGTACAGACGGCGGTTTTCAGACAGAGTTGCCGCTCCAGAGAGATAACTCTTCCAGAAGAGCTCCTGCTTCGCGGTATCCTGCTCCCTCACGTACCGGACATATTCTTTGAACGGTGGTTTTGGCCGCGCTTCCGGTTGATTTCCTGCTTCGAGGGTATCGTACGCTTCAAAAAACTCCCGTAGCACAATGCCGCTACTCCAACCGTCGAGAAGGATATGATGGTAATCGAGCGCCATCTCGAAGCTCTGTTCGCCGGTCGAGCGCAGGGTCACGCGAAACGGGACACGGCGAAGATCCGGAGCCCAATCCGGGGGCCTGTCCCCGATCTCCATACGAACCAAATCCGGTCGATGCCGTTTCAGAACCAATTGCACCGGACGCGGCACATTCTCCCAACGAAACACAGTGCGCAGCGCCTCGTTGTCCATTGTCACCCGGTTCCAGGCCCCGACGAAACATTCCCAATCCACCACGCCCGCCAACCGGACCAGCAACCGCTCGCAAAACACACCATCCCCAGGTTCCCGCAGATAATGCGCGAGCATACCCTCCTGCGCCGCAGTCAACCCTACTATATCTTGAATGTTCTCTTTTACGATTTCCGATACCGTCGCCATATTACGTCTCCTGTTCATCCACTTCAAATACAACGC
This sequence comes from Candidatus Aminicenantota bacterium, assembly GCA_024644125.1. GTDB lineage: Bacteria > Acidobacteriota > Aminicenantia > UBA2199 > UBA2199 > JAHELQ01. The sequence continues at coordinate 7,937 of JAHELQ010000233.1, forward strand.
TCAATTCAGCTCCCTGATGCGAATTGATCACCTCGCGATTCCCCCCTATTTC
>JAHELQ010000762.1 GCA_024644125.1 Candidatus Aminicenantota bacterium
AAATCATGTGACTCGGTAATGAATTCAGATGATTATGCAACAGGGCCATCAGCTTGGGTTTATAAAACATTTGGCAATGGAGTGGAACCATCGGCCAGCGCATCGGAATCATCTGACCGCGCAGTGGCGCTAGATGAGTTTGGAGTGCCGGCATTTGCATATGTTTTGGAGGCAATTGGTACACCGCAAAAAAAATCCTCAAACATAACTATATCCCCCCGTTCTGGTGAAAATATTAACAAACTTTTTTAAAAACCAGGAAATGCTGGAAAGGATCGCGCGTTAATTCTTTCCCTATTCGGATATCTCACTCCTACTCCGCATTGGGTTCGCGTCGGGGCATTCGCCACCGCGCTCACCCATATCTCATGCTAAAAAATTTTTGCCGAAAGTGGTAAAGGGGTAAAGTGGAAAGTGGTTAAAGAGACCTGGCAAGGCGGAACCCGAAGTTGTAGCCGCGAAGCCCGGGGTGAAAGTTGCCACGGAAAGCACACCGGCAACCATCACGATTGCCGAGCCAGCCACCGCCACGCAGAACACGGTTATCGCCAATCTCAGGCCCAAAAGGATTTTTATCTGGACTTTTCTTATAATAGTCATCTGCAAACCAATCCTGACACCATTCCCAAACATTACCAGCTATATCCACGCAACCATATGGGCTTTCAGCTCCTGGAAAAATCCCTATAGGGCTGGTTCGGTCTAGATTTAATTCTCCAGAATTGCATAACTTTTCATCAAATTCATTGCCCCATGGCCAAATCCTACCATCAGTACCTCTCGCCGCCTTCTCCCATTCCGCCTCGGTTGGAAGACGATACTCAAAACCGGTTTTATCGCTTACCCAACGGCAAAAAGCTGCGCACTCATACCAGCTCACTCCTACAACTGGAAAATTCAAACCATTCCATTTCCGGTCGCGCCAATATAGAGGCTCTGTAATTTTTTTCTCTTTTAAAAAGTCCAAACCTTCGGGAAACCAAAATTCCGCTTGCGTATAACCTCCAGAATCTACAAACTCTTTAAATTCTCGGTTCGTCACGGGATACTTGCCGATTTCAAATGCATCTAGATATATCCTTTGTTGGGGACCCTCCCATAGATCCCCCTCGCGACCTCGAATAAACTCTCCTGCCGAGACCTGAACCATTTCAAAATTATTATAACGATCATCCCCAAACACTCCCAGAATTTCTCCAGCCTTCAAGCGTATTTTGGGATCATCATGCGAAACAATCACACCCTTCAAATTTTGTCGCGACAGATTGACAACATCTTTGGAGCGCTTAAATGAAAGCATATCTCGTAGAGAGTTGGACCCTAATAGACAAAAACGATCATGCTGGGATTTATTCTCGCCATTGAAATTCAAAATAGTTGCGACAATTTGATTGCCTTCATCAGTCCGATCCAAACTAACAAGCCCCGCATACAATAGAATAGCCTCATCCCACCAGGGATCAGGTAGATACTTTTTAAAATCAAGATTTTTGTCAATCATATACCGGGCTGCCATAAACTCCTGGAATGTCAAATGAAAAAACTCGACTTCCCCGCCGCTCTGCCGCTTCAACAGACCGCAGTTGGGTTCGATATCATCGAATAATCTATCGATACGGCGATTGTATTCCGAATTATCTTCGTTGACCTTCTTCGGATAAAACTGCTTCAATAATTCTTTGGCTCCATAGGGTTCCATATGTTTCAAATGCTTTTCCTGCATCGTGAACGCAAGGCGCATTAGAAACGCTTCAAGACGGGGAACGCGATCAGGATCGGAAGGATCTAAAAACCGCTTGCAAAGCAAGTTGTCCACAACCCGCCCATACAGATCAGCCCGCTGGTCCGGAAGCTTTTTATTGTCCTGGTAGAGAATACAAACTGCGGTCAAGAGGAGTGGATTCTGAACAAATACCGATACATACTCATTGGTGGAGATATCCCCGATCAGTTCAACCGCGGTCTTCTCAGCAATGCCCTTCGCCTTACCGCAAACCTCCCGAAACCAATCTGTAATAAAACCAGCGATTTTCTCGTGATCCAACGGCTCGATGTCCTGCAAAAATTTCCCAAACCGCTCCATCACCCCACTATTGATCCCATGAGGGCGACCGGTCAATAAAAATCTGTTTCCCTTGTTTTTTGACCTGAAACCGGCAATCTTTTCAACCAATGGTCCCCTCAAATGATCCGGCACTTCAT
>JAHELQ010000234.1 GCA_024644125.1 Candidatus Aminicenantota bacterium
AAAAACAGGAGCTCCCCCTGGCCGAGAATAATCTTGTCCAGAAAATCTTTCGAATAGTCGAGCAAAATCTCAAAATTCGGCGTCCCTCTTGTATGAGTGTCCACAAATGTGCCGCCCCCCACAACCGTTTTAATGTGCGGATAATTTTCCTTGATGATTTTGAGAGCGAATAGAGACGCCGGCAGGGTCTGTTTGTAAACCGTCATGCCTACCACATCCGGTCGCTCTTTTTCCATCAGCCGCAAAAAGAAATCTTCGAGATTGGCGTAGAAGCTGTCCAATAACCGGTTCAACTCTCCGGCGTAACGATCGTCGATGCGCGTGTAAAACGTGTGGTAGACAATCAGTTTTACAAGCTCGATATAGGATTCGTCGTCCTTACGATTGAAATGGGCCATGAAGTGATCTTCCATCACGTCGTGTCCCATGTTGAAAAAATTGCCGCGGTGATCTTCCGGCACACATTGTTCCAGTATTTTGAAGTACTGGTTGTAAATGTCCTGGAACACCTCCTCGACGATTACATCCACCCCTTTGACCTCATAGCTGTGGTTTTGCAGAAAGGCTTTCAGGTGTGCGATTCCGTTGGGCGGGATCATGGGATCCCAATATGGTAACATGGCCAATAAAATTTTTTTTTTCGGTATTTTTTTTGTCATTGTTTTTCCTGAGAGATGGTATAGGATATCTCAATATCTATTTTTATAGGTCGAAATCGTCATCCAGAGCCCGTTGTTCCGCCGGCTTCACGGTTGCCAACCGGTGATCCAACTGGATCTGGGCGATCTGCCGTTCCGGGTTTTCCGTCATGTATCTTAAAATATCGATAAAATGGCCGGCCATTCCTTCGATGGTACCGCGCTCGAACAACGCGGCTTTGTACATGAATTTCAAATGCACCTGTCGTTTTCCCTCCCGGGCGATGAGTAACAAATCAAAAGGGGTGCCGGCCATTTGAAATTGGTATTGGGATATACGCAAATCGCTGAACGTGTCTGAGGATTGATTTTCCCGGGAGTTGAGGTTTATCATGTTAAACACAGTGTTGAACAGGGGATTGCGGCCAGATGCGCCCTTCAAGCCCAAACGCGCCACCAGGTGGTCGAATTGGTAATCCTGGTTCTCCAGAGCCGCGAGTGTTGTCTCTTTCACGTGCTCGATGAATGAGCCGATGGTCTGGTGCGCGGCAGGTTTAAGCCTCATGGCCAGCATGTTGACAAAGACGCCTATGACCTCTTCCAGGTCGGCGTGGCGGCGGCCGGTGATTGGGGAGCCGATGACCATATCCTCTTGACGGCAGTATTTGGCCAGCAACATGGCGTGAGTCGCCAGTAGGACGGTGTAGAGGGTTGACTCGGTACGGCGAATCAAGTCCGTCAAGGGACCGTATAGATCCTCTTCCACCGTGAAGTCGATGGTGTCTGCCCGGTGAGTGATCGTGGCAGGATGATAATCCACCGGCAAATTTAATTCGGGAATTTTCCCCTGGAACCGGGAGAGCCAATAGGCCTCCATGGTTTGGAGCCGTGGGCTCGAGAAGAGTTGGGACTGCCAGAGGCAGTAATCGCGGTATTGCAGTCTGGGAGCCGGTAGCGTCCCTCCGCTGTACAGGATACGAAACTCATTCACCAGTACGGTTTGGGAAACGGCGTCCGTGATGATGTGGTGCATGTCGATCAACATGACGTGATCTGTATCCGCTGTCGAAATCACCGACACCCGCATCAACGGGGCGTCGTTGAAATCGAAGGGGCGGATGAGGTCATGCAAAACTTCGTCTAAGCGGTCGGCGGCTGAAAATTTCCTCACCAGCGGGAGTTCCACTCGGGGTAGCACCTTTTGCACCGGAACACCGTCCATTTCGGGAAACGAGGTGCGTAAGCTTTCGTGCCGGTCTAGCAGCGCCTGGAATGTGCGCCCGAGTTTATCCATGTCGAGCTGTCCTTCCAATCTGTAGGCCTGGGGCATATTGTAGCTAGTGTCCTCCGGGTAGAGTTTGTGCAAAATATAGAGGCGTTCCTGGGCTGCCGACAGGGGGTAGTGCTCCAGGGGCCGCGACGCTGTGATTTTTACGAAATTCTCTTTTTTCAAGGAGTCTAAATAGTGGGCCAAACCCTCGATACTGGGGTGTTTCAGGAATTCTGTCAGAGGAATTTCCAGGTCCAGCTCTTTGTGGATGCGGGAGATAATGTTCATGGCTTTCAATGAATCACCCCCCAACTCGAAGAAATCATCGTGACGCCCGATGCGTTCGATTCCCAGGAACCGTTGCCAGATAATCGCCAGCTCCTGTTCCCGGTTGCCGGAGGGAGGAACGTAGGCGCTTGTGAGTCCCGGAGTCCGTTCCGGTAGGGACGAACCGCTTTCGTCGCTATCCGGCGATTTCTCCAGGGGAGCGTTTCTCTTTTTCATGAGGCCGGTGAAGGAAGGTGTGGAAGAGGATGATTCCGGTTGTTCCGGCCAAAAATAATTCCGTTGAAACGGATAGGTGGGCAAGGCCAAACGCCGCCTGTGGCTTCCGATATGAAACGCGTTCCAGTCGATGTCCGCTCCCGCCATCCACAGCTCTCCCAATTTATGTAGCAGGAAAATATCGTCCCGTTCCTCTTCCCGCGGGTGGCGCATCAGGTTAACGATATGATGATGGGGTTGGTGGCCGGAGTGTTGCCGCACAAAGGTCGAGAGCACATTACCCGGGCCGGTCTCAATAAACAGAGGACTTCTTTTTTTGAAAAGTTCCTCCACTCCGGCGGCGAATTGCACAGCTTCCCTTAGGTGGCGCGCCCAATATGCCGGATCGGTCGCTTCCTCCGGAGTGATCCAGTCGCCCGAAAGGTTTGATATAAATGGAATCGATGGCTCCTTCAGGGCTACCGAGGCGACTTTTTTCCTGAATTCTTCCAGCGCCGGTTCCATCATAACCGAGTGAAAGGCATGGGATGTGACCAATTGGCGGTAAGTGACCCCTTCGGCTTCCAGCGTTCGCTTCAATCGGCCGATGGCCTCATGCGGGCCGGAGATCACAGTAAGAGCGGAACTATTGACCGCCGCCAGCGACAATTCAGGGGACAGGTAGCGCTTTACCCGGTCCCGCGGTAGCGGGAGACTGAGCATCGCCCCATCCGGTTGCGCCTGCATCGATCGGCCTCTCTCCATCACCAGGCCGATGGCCTCTTCGAGAGTGAACACTCCGGCGAGGCATGCGGCGGCGTATTCCCCAATACTGTGCCCGATCATGGCGTCCGGTCGAAGGCCCCAGTTCATCATCAACCGCGCCATGGCGTAGGAAACGATAAACAACGCCGGCTGGGCCAGTTCCGTTCGTGTGATGTCCCCGTCGCTGATGATGGGCCAGATGTCGTTGCCGGACAATTGTTCGTAGATGGAGCGGCAGCGGTCGATCTCCCGCTTGAAAAACGGAAAACGAAGGTAGAGATCCTGTCCCATTCCGCTGTATTGCGCCCCCTGGCCGGGGAACATGAAGATGAACCGGTTCTCGTTTTGGTCTTGATTGGATTGGGAGATTCGCCCGGGATGTCTTCCCGCCAGTATGTCGATGGCGGACGCGGTGTTCAGGGCTACGCACGCGTGTTTGTATTGAAACCGGCGACGCCCCACCTGAAGAGTGTAGGCCACGTCCGCGAGGTTCGAGGGATTGCCGGATAAAAAGTCGTGAAGATTGCGCGATTGAATCTCCAATGCCCGGGGATCGCGGGCCGATAGCAAGATGAGCGACGGCTCGCCATCCGGGGTCGAGTCGGCGATGGCGGGCGCCTCTTCTAAAATCACGTGGGCGTTTGTGCCTCCGATGCCAAAGGAGCTGACCCCGGCCCGAAGCGGGCTCGATTGCGGCGCAAATTCCCGTAAGCTGCCATTGACATAAAACGGCGTGGATGGGAAGTCGATTTTAGGATTGGCTGTCTTGTAATGAAGACTGGCGGGAATTTTTTTGTGGCCCAGCGCCAGTACGGTTTTGATAAAGCCAGCTACGCCCGCTGCGGCGTCCAGGTGGCCGATGTTCGTCTTCACCGAACCCACCGCGCAAAATTGCCGTTTATCCGTGTCGAAGGCCAGGGTCAACGCTTCGATCTCGATGGGATCGCCAAGTATTGTTCCTGTCCCGTGGGTCTCGATGTAACCGATGGTGTCGGGTGCGACTCTGGCGAATTTTAAGGCGCCTCTGATCGCCTCCATCTGGCCTTTTATGGATGGGGCTGTATAACCGACTTTGCGCGAGCCGTCGTTGTTAATGGCAGAGCCTTTGACCACTGCGTAAATATGATCCCTGTCCCGCATGGCGTGTTTGAGCGGTTTCAGCACCACGACGCCAGCCCCCTCGCCGCCGATGGTGCCGGTGGACTCTTTGTCGAAGGCCCGGCAATGGCCGTCCGCCGACATGATCATCCCCTCCTCGTAACGGTAACCCCGTTTGTCGATGGGGGAGACAGACACGCCCCCGGCCAACGCGATGGCGCATTCGCCCAACAGCAGCGCGCGGCAGGCCACATGGATGGCCGTCAACGAGGTGGAGCAAGCGGTTTGAATGGCGAAGCTCGGCCCCGTGAGATTCAAGCGGTAGGCGACGCGGGTGGGCATAAAATCTTTGTTCACCAGATTGCCTGCGGCAAACATCCCCATTCCCGACGTTTGGCCGGTCAGGTGACACATGGCTTCCCAAAAGGCGCTGGACGAGGCGCCGGCGTAAAGGCCGATTTTCCCCTCGTAGTACTCCGGGTCGTACGCCGCGTCCTCCAGGGCGGTCCAGGCGCATTCGTGGAACACGCGGACTTGCGGATCCATAATTTCCGCCTCCGCCGGCGTGTAGCCGAAAAAAGCGGCGTCAAACCATTCCTTGTCCTCCAACACCGCCCCTTTGCATTTGACATATCTGGGGTTCCTGGCTGTCTCTTCGGGGATGCCCGCTTCGACGAGTTCCTCTTCGGTCAGGAACGTGACCGATTCGATTCCCTGCTCCAGGAGTTTCCAGAAGGCGGAGATATTTGGGGCGCCGGGGAAGCGGGCCGCCATTCCGATGACCGCGATTTCCAGACCTGTGGGTTTGTTTTCTTCAGTGTTTTTATTCGTGTTCATAGGCATCGATGATTCCGAGAGTTTCTTCCATAGTGACGAGGCTGTCTTCCAGCGATGTGTCGATGGCGGCGATATCTTGTTTTGCGCCGCAGTTACCGGCGCGAAGATCTTCTAGATAAGCGCAAAAACTTTTGACTGTGGGGTATTCGAACATTTTTAACACGGGAATATCCAGCTCTAGTTGGTGATTTAAACGATTGGTCGCCTGGATGATGGAGAGCGAGTTGCCGCCGATTTCGAAGAAATTGTCGGTGATTCCAATTTGAGGAATGTTCAGTAATTCCTGCCAGGCGCCTGCTACGATGGCTTCCATATCATTTGACGGTGGCTGGAATGCATGCGAAGTTTCTATCTCGATAGACTCCAATAATTGACGATCGATTGATCCATCATCGTTGATGGGGATGTGCTCCAAATGCAATAGGCGAATGACCGGGAGCCGGCCGCCGAGGCGAGCTCGAAGATGCTCTAGAAGGTCGTTCTTGTCGATGGTTCGTTTGCTGACGATACATCCGTTTAGATGTTCACCTCCCGGTCCACCCGCTCTCACCACCACCGCCTGCTCGATGAATGAGTACTCTGCGAGAGCCAGCTCCACCTCCGTTTGAGGCAAATCTTCCCGCTTGTCCTCTGCCGGTTTCGCTGCCGGCAGCAGTCCCGCTTCCTTTGTCCTGCGCAATTGGCCGGAGCTAATGAACGGGATGCCGGTGCCGGCAGTGGTGTCCGGTTCTGGAAGGGCTTTTCGATTCACTTTGCCGTTGGCGGTAAGAGGCATGCTGTCGAGGGGGACAAAAAACGCCGGTATCATGTAGGCCGGGAGTCTTTCCGCCAGATGTTCTTTCAGGTCTTTGGTCCCGCCTTGTTGGTGGCACACGATGTAGGCGCATAAATAGGTACGACCGCCGGCGTCTTTTTTGTCAACCACCACAGCCTCTCTCACCTGGCTATGGCCCAGCAGGGCGTGTTCGATTTCTCCCAGTTCGATTCTGAAGCCGCGAATCTTGACCTGGTAATCTTTACGGCCTTTGAATTCAAGTGTGCCGTCTTCCAGGAAACGGCCCAGGTCGCCGGTTTTGTAAAGACGAATCGTAGGGTCTTGCTGGAAGGGATCGATGGTGAATGCGGCGGCGGTCCGTTCGACATCATTGATATAACCGCGGCCTACCGAGATCCCTGAGACCACGATTTCGCCGACCACGCCGATAGGGCAGAGATTCATCTCTTTGTCCACCACATAGAGTTTTATATTAGGCAGCGGTTTTCCCAGTGGCACATCCACTCTTCTCACTGGTTCAGTCATGATGTAATGGGTTACATTGTCCGAGGCTTCGGTAGGGCCGTAGCCGTTGACCATCGGTGTGCCAGGATAGAGGGTTAGCCACTGGTTTACCAAATCCGGCTTCACCGCTTCTCCGATGACAATGAGATGACGGAGCTCCGGCAGGGGAACCGGGTTGTAGGCCAGTGTGTCCAATAGTACAGCCAGATAAGAGGGGACGGTCTGCAAAACAGTGATTCTATCTTTCCCCACCAATTGAATGTAGCGCTGGGTTTCCAGTACCAGTTCAGTGGGATAGACGATGGACATACCGCCGCGCAGAAGGGGGCAGAAATATTGCCAGACTGAAATGTCAAAGGTGTGGGAGGCGCTTTGAGCCATAATCGTGCGCTCGTTTATGTCAAGGTCGTCGATTTTGATCTGTAAATGGTTCATCATGCCCAGGTGCTCCACCACCGCTCCTTTTGGAGATCCGGTGGAGCCGGAGGTGAAGATAATATAGGCCGGGTCGTGAATGGAGGTGGCGACCGAGGGTGGATGACTGGACGCTTGCAGCCATTCATCCAGGTTTTCAGCGGTGATCACTGTCGTGACGACTGCGTTTGCCAGGATGGTGCGGATCCGTTGCTCTGGGTATTGAGGATCGATTGGGATGTAGTGGCAGCCCGCTTTCCAGATGGCGAGAATCGCCTGGGCCATACGGATGGAGCGCTCGATAATCACCGCCACCGCGCGATTGGGTTCAAGGCCCCGGGCTATGAGCCAATTGGCCCATTGGTTCGAAGTTTTGTCCAGTTCACTGTAGGTGATGGTTTGGTCATGGAACGTGATTGCCGGGGAATTGGGAGTGCGCGCCGCTTGCCGGGTGAATTGTACATGATAGGGGTGGGTGGGAATCGGGGCGTCGGTGTCGTTGAATGCCTGCAATAGTAATAGCCGCTCGTGAGCCGGCACAATGTCGATGGCAGCGATGTTGGCGTGGGGATCGTCCAGGATCGAGTCGATGATGCAGTTCAAATATTCGCTAAAGCGCTGGATTGTGGTCTTCTTGAAAAGCGAGGCGCCATAGATGAAACGGAATGTCAGCCGGTCGTCCGCCACTCCCGCAGCCAGCATGAGATCGAATTTCGATGTTTTCACTTCATAATCACGCCAGACCATATCCAGATCGTATTGGGCCGCCAGGCCGCTTTCCACCGTGTCGAGTGCGAAAAAGGAGTCGAACAGCGGACTGCGGCTCACATCCCGGGTGACGGCTATTTTTCCTACCAATTCTTCAAATGGGTATTCCTGGTTTTCGAATGCCTCCAGAGCAGTTTTTTTGGTCTGTTGCAGCAAGGTTGCGAAGGACGCATCGGCGCGAATCCGGTTGCGCATCACCAGGGTGTTGACAAAGAGCCCCAGCATGGATTCGAGATCCGCGTGTTTGCGGCCGGTTACCGGCGTTCCCACCAGGATGTCCTCCTGGTTTCCGGTTTTAGAGAGAAATATATTAAAAACCGCCAGCAACAGCATATAGAGCGTGACGTCCATTTGGGCCGCCAATCGATGCAACCGGTCTTTGGTCTCTTGTTCGATGACGAATCTCAGGCTTCCGCCCAGGGA
>JAHELQ010000235.1 GCA_024644125.1 Candidatus Aminicenantota bacterium
TCTTTTCCAACGGCGCCACCAGACGCCCGCCCTCTTTTAATTGCCGGATCAGGGGCGGAGGAATTTGATTTGCTGCCGCGGTAATCATAATGGCGTCGAACGGCGCATGCTCCGCCCATCCGAAATATCCATCCCCGGATTTAACTTTGAAATTTTTGTACCCCAGTTCCTCCAGAAGATTCGCAGCGCGGTCCGCCAATGCGCGGTGAATTTCGATCGAAAATACCTGGTTAGCAATCTCACATAGAACCGCCGCCTGGTAACCGGATCCTGTACCAATTTCAAGAACCTTGTCGGTGGAAGCCAATTGTAGCATCTCTGTCATCAGGGCGACAACATATGGTTGCGAAATCGTCTGCCCCTGCCCGATGGGCAATGGGAAATCGCCATACGCCTGAGACCACAGGGCAGGAGGGACAAAACGATGCCTTGGTACCGCTTCCATCGCGTCAAGGACAGAGCGCTCGCCGATGCCCCGTTGCCGTATTTGTTGGACTACCATATTATGGCGCTCTTTTGCGAACTCCTCTTCAGTGGGAACGGAATTGCAAACCAAAAAAACGCCCACCAATAGCGTCAGAACAGTTGATTTCATTGTCTCCTCCCTGGAGAGACATCATACAATCAATATGTGTGTCGCATCTCGAGATTTCAACAATTACCGTCGATTCGCCGTTTAATTTATATTTTTGTCCGGGACCTGTTCCAGGGATTTCTTTTTTTCCCGCACCGGAGGTAACGATTCGAAACCTTCGCCGTAAACCTGGTGAATATCCTGTATAATCACAAACGACGATTTATCCACTTCGCTGACAATCCGGCGAATTTCCGGCACCTGCTTCTTGTTGACCACGGTGGTCAACATATAACGTTCCGCTCCAGTGTATCCGCCGGTTCCTTTAAAAATGGTCAACCCGCGATTCAGGCTACTGAAAATCGCATCCTTCAACACTTCCGGTTGATCGGTGACGATCATGATTCGTTGATTCGCCCTCAGCCCGTTCAGAACCATATCGATTACCTGCACCTCGATATAGATGAAAATAAGTGAGTACATGATCTTTTCCAGAGGAATGAAGGCCCAGGTTGCCAATCCCAGCACAAATACATCGATGACAATCAGAGTCCTCCCCATGGGAATACGCTTCAGTTTCCATAAAATCTGGCCGAACGCGTCCGCACCTCCGGTGGAGGCGCCGGAAAAATATATCACCCCAAGCCCTGTCCCTACGATTGCGCCTCCATAAAACGCGGCCAACAAAATGTCGCTCGTGACCGGCTTGATGTTTAAAATGAGAAACATATCGATTAAGACATTCATCAGTATTGTCGCATAGATAGACTTGGCCCCAAAGCCTTTCCCAAGGATTTTTGTGGCAACGACAAACACCAGCGCCGTAATCGCAAGCGACGTTCCACCCACAATCGGAAGCCCGGTCACGTGTTTCATGATGATTCCAATTCCCGTAACTCCTCCTTCCACCATGTCCAGAGGAAGCACAAACAGCACATATCCGCCGGCTGCCAGTAACGATCCGATCGTAATCGCTACCCAGGGCCATATTTTATGAATAATATGTTTTAATTTTGCCATATCTCTATTCCTTTTCCATTAAAAAAAATCAGAATATATAGGCATGCATTATAATATTTAATTGTTTTGAAAACAACATATTTTAGCAAATATACCCATCTCTATTTTTTCTACATGACTCGCGCGGGCAATCGCATAAAACTTCAATCACTTATTTTTGACTCTGGACAAAGTTAATATAGTCCTCCCTGGGTTTATAGAATTTAACACCCATTCCTCCGGTGGAATCGCCGTCTAAATTTTCCAATGTGCCGATACTCCATACGACCTCTCCGGAGAGTTCAAAAAGATCGTCTCTCGAAGCCAGCACTACCATCAATTTTGAATGGGCCGGGAAAATCCGGGTGGTTGAAATGAACAAACCCCCTTTGGAAAAATTATACACCAGTCCCAGGCCATCGAAGCCATTAATCGTGATATTTGCTATCAGACTTTTTTCTATTCGTTTTTCTAAGCGGTTTTCTTTTTTCATCATGACACTCTCCTCTATTCTCAGAGGAAAAATGGAAGATGTGGATACTTCGCAATCATCCGGCAAACCAATGCTGCCTACGCGGGGAAACCGGTTTGCATCCTTCCATCTACCGATTATATTCTCCATTTTTCTCCAGCCACGTAGAAGAGCAACTTTGGTGCCAGATCAGCTTTACACAACTAAGCCATATTTCCTGTGTTTAGGCGGAAGTTCGCAAGGCTACATGTGTAATAATTTTACACATGTAAAAAGAAATACACATTTTACTATCCCAATCTTCAACCCGGCGCTTTTCAATAGAAAGTATCTTGCATTTGTTCACGATTTAAAGTCAGCACTTGAAATATTAGTAAAAAAAAGTTAATCTAAAACAATGAAATACAATTTGAAGCCCCTTGCATTAGCGCTTATTTTGATCGCAGCCGGTCCACTATCCATCTCAGGGATAGAGCGGTCCGGAGTTCGCGAGGCGGGGATTCACATTGGCGTTTTGGACCCGGGAATCAACAACGCCATCACCGATGTCCCCGGCGTGAAAGTCGGACATGTCACCTTGCGGAAAGCCGGCAATATTCGCACCGGCGTGACAGCCATCTTACCGCATGAGGGGAATATCTTCCAGGAAAAGGTTCCCGGGGCGATTTACATTGCCAATGGATTCGGGAAGCTAACCGGATATAGCCAGGTTCAGGAGCTGGGTAATATCGAAACTCCCATCGTTTTAACCAACACCCTGAGTGTTCCGGTAGCGTCGGCTGCTCTGATCGAGTACACGTTGTCGCTTCCGGGAAATGAAAATGTAATGTCGGTAAATCCATTGGTAGGCGAAACAAACGATGGATTCCTAAATGATATAAGAGGTAGGCATGTACAAAAGGAGCACGTGCTCGAAGCGCTTCGCATCGCCACTACCGGTCCGGTACCCCAGGGAAATGTAGGCGCCGGAACAGGAACAATCTGCTTTGGTTACAAAGGAGGGATTGGCACCTCCTCCAGAGTGATTCCTTTTGTGCTCGGTGGATATACGATAGGAGTTCTGGTCCAATCTAATTTCGGTGGCGTATTGCAAATCGACGGGTGTCCTGTTGGCGAGGAATTGGGAACTTATTACATGAAAGATTATATTGCTCCCAAAAGCGCCGACGGCTCATGCATGATTGTGGTTGCCACTGATGCGCCGCTCGATTCCAGAAACCTGAAGCGATTGGCAAGACGCGCAATCCTGGGACTCGCCAAAACGGGCGGTATTTGTTCCAATGGAAGCGGTGATTATGTGATCGCTTTTTCAACCGCAAAACATTTGAGAATTTCCTCCCAGGACGAAGATCCGCTCGCCAACCATCGGGTTCTACGCAATGACAGAATGTCCCCGCTATTTATGGCGGTAATCGAAGCGACCGAAGAGGCGATTTTGAATTCGTTGTTCGAAGCCATCGATTCATCAGGCTTCCAGGGCCATTCAGTCAAGGCTCTACCACTGCAACAAATCAAATTGATTTTAAAAAAATATGGCCGTTTGAATTAGGAGAAACAGATGACAAAAAAAATTGGAATTCTAGGCGGAATGGGCCCCGAAGCAACCGTGTATTTATTCAAGCAAATTATAGCTGCTACCGACGCAAGCTGCGATAACGAGCATATCCCAATTATAATTTACAACAATCCTAAAATCCCAGATAGAACCAACGCCATACTAAACGAAGGCCCCTCTCCAACGCCTCATTTGATAGAAGGCGCGCAATTTCTCGAAAAATCAGGAGCCAGCTTTATCTTGATGCCGTGTATTACAGCGCATTATTTTCACTCGCAGGTATCGCGGCAAATTGGTATCCCTTTTATAAATCTAATCTACGAAACCGCCCAGTATATCGCGGAACAGATGCCGAAGATAAAAAAAATCGGACTTCTTGCCACGAGAGGCACTCAAAAGACCGGATTGTTCCAGACTTTTTTCAATGACATACAAAAAGAGATTATCGTGCCGGACGAAAACCGCCAACCGGAATTCTCAGAAGCTGTTTATGGAGAACAAGGGATTAAACGCGGTTTCAAGGAAAAACCCGGGAAAATGTTATGCGGTCTCACTGAACATCTAAAGCAAAAAGGCGCCGAGGCTGTTATTGCCGGCTGCACGGAAGTTCCATTAGCACTAATGCCCGCAGATATCGATATTCCTCTCATAGACCCGCTGGCAATTTCGGCGAAAGTTGCTGTCGCAAAAGCGGGATACCCCTTAAGAAAACAATAGTTTTCCTTTTAAACACCCTGGAGTAGACATAACGGGACAGGTCTACCCCTTGAAACGTTAAATAAAACCTTCAATTGGTATTACCAATAAATAATATTTTTAAAATAATTTTTTTATATTGACATCTAACTCTTTTAATATTAATATTTGGTATTGCCAATCGAAACATCTGGAGGTACATTGAGTATGGCGATAAAGAAACAACTTGTCCTGGGTAAATTGGTCCAACATGTCAAGCAGAACGACATGAAAAAAGGAGACAAGCTCCCTGCCGAACGCGAGCTGGCCGAGTTGTTCGAGTCGAGCCGTACTACTATCCGCGATGTGGTCCGCACACTGGAAGAGAGGGGGATTGTCAACGTAAAGCGGGGTAGTGGAATTTACCTGGACAAAGATGCCGACTTGATCTTCCTGGATAACGAAGAGGCGCCTCTCGCGCATGAGATACAGATTAAAAACCAATTGGAGGCGGGCTTTTTAATATATCCCAATATCATCGGCTATGCCGCCCACAATGCGTCCGACAATGAAATCGGCTTACTCCAAAAATCGATTGTCAAACTAAGCCAGGCGATACTTTCCCGAAAGCTCGAAAAAATTGTGGCCGCAGATACCGAGTTTCACAGAATTGTCGCGCGCTTGACATGCAACACATTATTTATAGGGACAATGGAATCATTTGCCCGCGGAAACACAATTTTTTGGGAATATTTCACTAAATCCGACGAATTTATCGATAATACAATTTTTGCCGGGTATGTCGGAATTGTCAATGCGATCAAAAAAAAAGATGCGATGGAAGCTACCGCCATCGCGCGAAAAAATATCGGCGATATTTGCGATTGGTTCACTCAAAACAAGGAATTCGATTTTTCCGTGCATATCGAACGTTTGAGTGTCTATCTGAATGCAAGTAGCAAAAGCACTTCTAAAGTATCATGACTATTCTAATTAGAAGGAAATATACTAACTAAACCTTGGAGGAAATAACGATGACCAACAAAGCTTATAATGCGTTTGAAACGGCTCAGGCACAATTTGATAAAGTGGCTGAGTTTTTGAACCTCGATCAATCTACGAGCGAACTGCTCCGCAACCCTTTGAGGGAATACCATTTCAGTATTCCGGTCCGGATGGATGACGGCAGCGTAAACGTATTCAGAGGTTTCCGTGTGCAGCATAACGATGCCAGAGGCCCCGCGAAGGGTGGCATCCGGTTTCATCCCCAGGAAACGATCAACACAGTACGCGCCCTGTCAATGTGGATGACCTGGAAATGCGCAGTTGTAGATATCCCGCTGGGCGGCGGCAAGGGCGGCGTAATTTGCGATCCGCATAACCTGAGCCCTCGCGAGCAGGAACTTCTGTGCCGCGGATGGATTCGCCAGATCGTCAAAAATGTAGGCCCGGTTTCCGATGTGCCGGCACCCGATGTTATGACGAACGCTCAGCATATGCTTTGGATGTTGGATGAATACGAAGCGATTACCGGTGGAAAGTATCCTGGTTTTATTACCGGAAAACCCGTAGGCATGGGCGGTTCGTTGGGAAGAACCGAGGCGACCGGATACGGTGTGATTTTCACTGTCCGCGAAGCGTTGAAAGAAATGGGGATCCGCCCTGAAGATACAACCGCAAGTGTGCAGGGATTTGGAAATGTAGCGCAGTATGCGATTCAATTGTACAACCAGTTGGGTGGAAAAGTCGTGTGTGTGTCCTGTTGGGATCAGAATGAAAAAACCGCGTATTCTTACAAGAAGTTATCCGGCGTCAATCTGCAGGAGCTTCAAGATATCACCGACAAATTCGGCGGGATCGACAAAGGCAAGGCCATTGGTCTGGGTTATGAAGTATTACCCGGCGAAGCGTGGATCGAACAGGATGTTGATATCCTGATTCCCGCCGCCCTCGAAAATGAAATAAATGCAGAGAGCGTAACAAAGATCAAAGAGCGAGTTAAAATCGTTGCGGAAGGAGCCAATGGCCCCACAACCCCGGAAGCCGACGAGGTTCTCCACAAGAGAAATATCTTCGTGATTCCCGATTTCCTGGCAAATGCTGGCGGCGTAACCTGCAGTTATTTTGAACAGGTCCAGTGCAACATGAACTTCTATTGGGAAAAAGATGAAGTACTTGGCAAATTGGATACCAAAATGACGTCCGCTTTTATTGCCGTAAGCGAATTGGCACGTAAAAAGAATCTGTACATGAGGGACGCAGCCTATGTCATCGCCATTGACCGTGTTGCCAAAGCGTGCCGTAGCCGTGGTTGGGTATAAATTTTAATAGGACATAGATATGAATCCCCTGGGCTTTTCCCATGACAAGCTAATTTGGCTAATTAGCCGATGCTTTGCAATTCACGAATCATTTGGTGTACAATACCATTTGGAATGTGAAAAATGACAACTTACAAATCGTTCTCCCGTTTCAATCGCCACTTCTTCGATGGCAAAGATACCTTCACTGTTATCGGTGACGGCCAAATCGGGGGAAAAGCCCAGGGGCTGGCTTTAATCAATGAAACATTAGGGGATGCTTTCCCGGAAGGCCGTTTCGGTGAGATTACCGTTAATATTCCCACATTAACAGTAATCACGACTCAATACTTCGATCTTTTTATGGAGCAAAACAACCTGTATGAAATCGCCATGTCCGACGCCAGCGATGAGCGAATCGCGCACCACTTCCAACAGGCCCAACTTCCCGCTGATCTCATCGGAGACTTGATGGCCTTGATCAGTAAGGTGCGCACCCCGCTAGCAGTCCGTTCATCCGCCTTGCTGGAAGATAGCATGAAAACTCCGTTCGCCGGAATGTATGCGACCAAGATGATCCCCAATAACCAACCGGAGAGCCGTACCCGTTTCCACAAACTGATCGAGGCAATCAAGTTCGTTTACTCATCCACCTATTTTTCCGATGTAAAGAGCTATTTCAAAGCCACCGGCCTGGATCTCCGCCGGGAAAAGATGGCGGTTATCATTCAGGAAGTCGTCGGCATAGTCCATAACAAAAGGTTTTATCCGGATATTTCCGGCGTGGCCCGCTCTTATAATTTTTACCCCACAGGTTATGCATCTCCAGAAGACGGCGCGGTCGATCTCGCTCTGGGATTGGGCAAAACCATTGTTGACGGCGGCCGCGTGTGGTCGTATTCCCCCTCTTTCCCAGCGGCGTTTCCACCTTTTTCGTCCATAAGCGAATTGCTGAAAACCACGCAAACCACTTTTTGGGCTGTCAACATGGGTGGTATTCCCATGTATGACCCGATAAAAGAGGAAGAATTCCTGGTGTGTTTAAACTTGCAAGAGGCCGAGTACGACAATACATTACGAAAAATTGTCTCGACATATGATGCAGCGTCCGATCGCCTCGTGATTGGCGCCGGCAATCCGGGCCCCCGGCTGTTGTCCTTTGCGCCGATACTTGACATGGATATGTTGCCGTTGAACGATCTAATCAAAACATTGATGGAACGATGCGAGCAAATTTCGGAAACCAGAGTGGAGATCGAGTTCGCGATGACCATCGATTACTCGGGGCAAACTCCTCCCCGCTTCGGTTTGCTCCAGGTAAGGCCGATCGCCCTCTCCCATAAAGAGGTCACTCTCGATGAAGGCGATTTAAGCCAACAGGATACACTTATAT
>JAHELQ010000763.1 GCA_024644125.1 Candidatus Aminicenantota bacterium
TAAGATGTGCCGTTGCACCGCCCGGTGCCGGGCCATGAGGGGGGCCATGGGCAACACCCGCTGCAGAATCAGATGGTTTGCGAGGAAATCTTCCGCCAGAGTCTTGAAATAATCGTACTCTTGCTGGAAGATCAGGCTGGAGCGGTAGATGTTTTGATCGATGCGCGGTTCGATATCGCGAAGTTGCGGTAGGATGACATTGCGGATTTTATTGCGCAAAAAATGGTTTTCCAAATTGGTGGAGTCCTGATAATAGCCGATGGCGTTGCGCTCCAGGAAGGAAAGAATCTCCTCCTGGCCAAATTCCAATAACGGCCGGATCAGCCGCGGTTCCTTCTTTGAATAAATGGCGGACAATCCGCGATTGCCGCTGCCCCGCAGCAACTTGATAAAAAACGTCTCTGTGATATCGCTGGCGGTGTGGGCCGTGGCAATGCACGGGCGGGGATACGTATGGGCCGTCTCCTCCAGGAAACGGTACCGCAGGAGCGATGCCGCGTGCTCGAGGTTGAGCTTCCGGTCTTTTCGATATCGCGCCACATCAGCGCCGCCGGTGGTCAACTCCACTCGCTGCCGGCGGCAAAAGTCGTTTACCCAATGCTCCTCCGCCTCCGCGTCCGGCCGCAACCGGTGGTTAAAATAGGCGGCAGTCAAATAGAATGGGATGTCGCGGCGCAATTCTTTTAGCAATAGTAGCAGCGTTACCGAGTCTTTGCCCCCGGAGAAAGCGATAATCACTGTCTCGATACCGACGAGAAGTCGATGGTGTTGGATGAAAGATTTGAATGACGGATATAATTGATTCATATGGCAAGAACTAGCGGCGGAGGGACTTGAACCCCCGACATATCGGATATGAGCCGACTGCTCTACCGGCTGAGCTACACCGCCATTCCATTGCCTATTATACTCTAAAACAACAGATTAATCAAGAGGTAAATTGGGAGAATTATTCCCCGGCCGCAGTCAGAGCCGCGGCCATCGCAGGCACGCGCACGCCCAATTCTTTGTCTAGAAGGTATAACGCCTGGCCGCTATCGCCCACCAACTTGATTTTTTCGATAATTTCGCCGGCTATGGCCTCTTCCTCCACTTGCTCGTTCACGTACCACTGCAACATCAAGTTGGTGGCATGGTCTTTCTCGGAGATAGCCAGATCCATCAGAGCATTGATGCACGACGTGATGTGACGTTCGTGCTCGAGGGCGTCCTGGAACGCTTTCAAGGGCGAGGCCCATTCGACGGGCGGCGCTGCGATGGCGCCCAGTTTGGCCCGTCCGCCGCGCTCGTTGATGTAATGGTAGAAGCGATAGGCGTGAGCCATCTCTTCCTCCGCCTGAGTTTTCATCCAATTGCCTAAGCCCTGCAGATTGGCGGCATCGAAATGGCTGGCCATCGACATATAAAGATAAGCTGAATAAAGCTCTTCGTTGATTTGTTTGTTCAGAGCTTCTTCGATTTTTTTGTTGATCATCGTATCCTCCTTTTTTTGCCGGGCCCCGCGAGACCCGGCGGTATAAATTAATTATTCTTCGTATTCTTCAAACTGGTCTTTGGATACTCCGCAAAGGGGACAAACCCAATCATCCGGGATGTCTTCAAACGCGGTTCCCGGTTCGATACCCGAATCGGTATCGCCCAGTTCCGGGTCGTACACATATCCGCAAACAGTGCATACATACTTATTCATTCTAACCTCCCAGGAGTTATTTTATCTCCGTATTTTTTTCTCTCTCTAACTTATAATATATTTCCTATTATAACGTTTAGAAAAAAAAAATCAAGAAAGCGACGCCTTAATTTTTGCCACAATCATGTTTTCCGGGGCCGCGCCCTCCTGGTATTCGGTCTCGTTAATCACTGTGCGGGGTACGCCCATGACATTGTATTTTACCGATAATTCAGGAAATTCCGTGGCCTCCACCATTTCCGCCGTCACCCGGTCGCTGTAATGCGCCATCTGGTGACCCAGAATCACCGCGCCCGGACAATAGGGGCAGGTGGGGGTGACAAATACTTGCAAATGGACATCCTGATCCAGGGAATCGAGGAATTTTCGCGTCTCTTTGTTTAGTGGATTGTCGCCGGTGGACGCCAATTTGATGGCCTCGATCAACGAACTGAATTCGTAACCGCTGGGAATCCCGTAAAACTTGATGCCCCGGTACTTGTCGCCAACGACGACTGTG
>JAHELQ010000236.1 GCA_024644125.1 Candidatus Aminicenantota bacterium
TGATTACTCATCATCTTCTTCCATTCTGCGTAGTTGCCGTTGTTTTACCCGGGCGGACCTTCCTCTATTTATCGATTCTTCGGTCACTTGTTCCTTTTCCTCTTCCGCCGGAAGGTTGGCCTCTAGCTCGAGATAAGCGATAAACAAGCGAATTGTATATTGTTCAAACAATACAAAAACCGGAACTTCCCGGCCCAGGGTTTCATGAATTCTGGCGCTCAATTGAATGGCCTTGAGGGAATTGCCTCCAATGGTAAAAAAATTATCCAGCACTCCTATCTTTTCAACTCCCAATACCTCTTTCCAGATTTCCGCCAGAATACATTCCAATTCTGTTTCCGGCGGGATGAATTCGGCGTCGCTGCCCATGATATCCGGCGCCGGAAGCGCGCGGGTATCCAGTTTCCCATTGGGAGTCAGAGGCATGCTAAGCATTGGAACAAAAAAGCCGGGCACCATGTAGGACGGCATCTCCGCGTTCATAAACGCGCGGAGTTTCTGAATATCCAATCCCGGCTCCCCGACAAAATAGGCGCACAACCTGGTATCCCCGTCATCCGTCCCTTTGGTGGCGGTGACAACCGCCTCTGCGATCCCCGGGTATTCAAGTAATTTGCTTTCTATTTCACTGAGTTCGACCCTGAAGCCACGGATTTTAATTTGTTTGTCCTTTCTTCCCCAAAATTCCAGAATTCCATCCGCGTTCCAACGCCCCAAATCGCCGGTCCGGTACAATCTCCCTCCAGGGAAGAACGGATCGTTGGGAAATTTTTCATGAGTCAATTCCGGCCGGTTCAAGTAACCTTCGGCCACGCCGCGACCGCCGGTACTAATCTCCCCCACCGCTCCGATAGGAAGAAGATTCAAATCCCGGTCCAGAATGTGGACGGTGGAATTCGCCAGTGGTGTTCCTATTGGAAGGCGGCTCTCATACGGACGGTCAACAGGCAAAAATGTAGAAAATGTGGTATTTTCCGTAGGACCATACATGTGAAGCACGCGTAGCTCCGGCCAGGCGTGAACCAATTTGTTCACATGTTCCGCTTTCACCATATCCCCGCCAACGAGAAAGTATTCCAATCGCCTGAAGGCGTCGATGCGGACGGCAGCCATCTGGTAATACAATTGCGGGATCAGATGCAATATCGTAACGCGGTGCCGAAGGACCAGATCCGCGCATTTCCCGGTGTCGAGAATTTCGTTTTCAGACGCCAGATGAAGTTCCAACCCGTTGAGAAGAGGTCCCCATATTTCGAAGGTGGTGATATCGAAGCCCACGGCGCCGGTCAGCAATAATCGTTCTCCCGATTTGAATTGGATAAAATTGGTGTTTTTCACCAGAGCCACAACTCCCCGGTGACCGACCAACACCCCTTTGGGTTTTCCGGTGGATCCGGAAGTGTAGATCACGTAGGCTGAATCGGTTAAATGATCTGTCTTTTCGCCAATATCCCGGGGTGTTTTATCCAATTCATCGAGGATCGTTTCAATATCTATCACTTCAATATTCGTCAATCCATCCGTTCCCGCAAGGCTTTCCGCTTGTCTGGAATCACTCACCAACAATGAAGCTGAGCTGTCTTTCAACATATACGCGATCCGCTCCGCGGGATATCCCGGATCGATGGGTAGATACACCGCGCCGGCTTTCAGGGCGCCCAGCAGGGCGACGACCATCTCCGGCTGGCGGGGAAGCAACACAGCAACGATCGAGCCGGTCTGAATTCCCCGGGCCCTCATCCATCCGGCCATGTTTCCCGATACCTCCGAGAGGGTGTGGTAGGTGAAATGCACGTCGTGGAACACCAGGGCTATGGCGTCGGGATATAAGTCGGCTGTCTCTTCGAACGTCGAATGAATGGTCACTCGCTCCGAGTGTTGAAGGTTGGGATCGTTATACTGGCAAAGCAGGCGATGTCGCTCTGCGTCATCCACGATCCCCAATTCCTCTAACCGCTTGTCTGGATGCCCGGCTGCGATTTCCGCCAGATGATCCAGATGCTTGATGATGTCCTGGATCGTACGCTTCCGCCATAGGTCCGGATTGTATTCGAGATAACCTTCGACCGGATGTTCATTTTTTTTGAATACAAATGTCATATTGGGCGTTTGCCGGGATAAATAGTCTTTTTCCTGAATGGATTCCAACAGGACCGCTACGTCGAAGAACGGCGATGATCCGTTGCCCGCTTCGAGACCCAACGCCTCGGCCAGCAAACCAAGAGGATACCCGTAATGATTCATGCCTTCTTTAATGGTTTCCCTGATTCCCAGGAGGATTTTTTTGAAATCGGCGTCGCTCTTTATGGCGCTTCTGCATGGGATCACGGTATTGATAATATCGTCCTCCGTGGCTTGCCGGTAAATTGGCAGGCCCACCACAATATCTTCGTTACCGCTATACCTTTCCAGTAAAATCGCCACCATCGATGTCAAGATCACCAGAAGGAGGGAATCGCTGTTATTGCACAATGCAAGCACGTTTTCCATCGCTGGTGGGGATAAAAGAATTTCCTCCCGCGCTCTATTCTGACCGGGGAATGTGTTGCCGGGAAAGTCATATGGGAATGTGCTTTTTTGCCAATCGCCCGAAAGTCGATCGAGCCAATAAGCGCGCTCCTTTGTTTTATGGGCGGCGATAGCAGCGTGATCGCCGGCGTTTCCGATTGGTGTTCCCTCAATTCTGTTTTCTTCTCTCATGTTTTCCTTCCTGAACGTTAGTCATCATTACTTTAAAAAGCGAAGTCCGCATCGTCTTCTTCCGGCACATTCAATTGTTTGTCAAAAATACCGGCAAAAATCTGGATTTCTTCTATCGTGATATCCGGTTTGCCACAGATCGACGCAATCACCGTCAGCAACCTCCGGGAAAAATTGTCCATTGTCTCTTTTTTATAAAGCTCGGTTGAGTATTCCAGGTTAAAAATCACACGATCGCCGATGGGATTGGCCCAAAGAGTCAAATCGAACTTTGAAGCCTGACCCTTTTCTCTCGAACTATCTTCGGAAATCGCAATGTTCTCGACATCCAATTGAGTTTGCTCATAGTTTTGCACATTGAGGCAAACATCAAACAACGGATTTCTATAGGATTCGACCGGAAGATTCAGCGCTTCCACCAGGCTCTCGAATTGAACATCCTGGTTGGCGAACGCTTGCAGCGAGAGTTCCTTCACCTGTCGCAACAGTTCAAGGTATTTGGATTCCGGTGAAAGTTGGACGCGCATAGGCAGTAAGTTGACAAACATGCCCACGAGTTTTTCAAGATCCGCGTGAGATCTTCCGGCAATGGCGCTTCCGACCACCATATCCGTGTTGCCGGTGTATTTGTGCAACATGATATACAAAACCGCCAGCAAGTTCATAAACAAAGTGACACCGGCCTCGGATCCCATATCGTTAAAACGTCTGGTCAGTGCCGCATCCATCACGAACGCGTAATCTTTACCTTCATACCTCATCACGGCCGGGCGGCGGAAATCATAAGGCAATGTTGTCGGCGCGATGGTTCCTGCCCCAGCGAGGACTGCCGTCCAATAATTCTCCTGTTCATGCAATCTTCCGCTCTCGATCAACGCGTTCTGCCAGACGGCGTAATCGCGGTATTGGATTTCCAGCGACTCTGGCGGCTTTCCTTCGTAATAATCGAATAGATCCTTTTGCAAAATAGCGATACCGGTTGCGTCCGACGCGATGTGGTGGATATCGAAGAGCCATACATAATGATTCTCGCCCAGGTGTAAAATTTGAGAGCGAACCAACGGTGCCCGAGCGAGATCGAAGGGCCGGATAAAATCGAGAACCCGTTCCGCCGCCTCTTCCCTGGCTGCGGGGATGCACTGGATTTCCAAATGGCAGGACTGGTGTACCACCTGGACCGGTTCGCCGTTCAACAGCGCGAAGGATGTTCTCAGAATTTCATGTCGCCGCAACAAGCTGTCGAACGCCGATTGCCAACGCTCAAGATCCAATTCCGAGGCGAACGTAATCACTTGAGGAAGATTGTAAGCAACGCTGTGGGGGGCCAATTGTTGATGAATGAACAGCCGCTTTTGCGCCGAAGACAGAGGATAATAATCTCTGGCTTCAACCGCAGCGATATCGCCGGCAGAATCGATCGCAGCCTTCCTGGCGAAATCCGCCAGAGCTCGGACTGTGGCGCGGTTAAAAATTTCAGACACCGGTATTTTAATGTCCATCTCCCGGTGAATTCTACTTGAAACCGTGATAATCTGAAGCGAGTCCACCCCCAATTCAAAAAAATCATCATGGACGCCCACCCGGTCCAGCCCAAGAAAACCCGCCCAAATAGCGCAGAGTCTCTCCTCGATGTCATCTGTTGGAGCCGCGTACGCCACCGAGAGATCGGGGCGTTGGTGCCGACTCCCGGAGGATTGGGATGGTTTGGCCTCCTTGTCGGCTGTCGAGGCTTTTTCGCTCGCGCGAATCGAGGCGAAATCGCGGGTGGATACCGCCAGTACCGGCAATCGCGCCGCCAACGCCCTGCGGAAGATCTCGATTCCCTCTTCATTCGTTATCGCGTGATCCAGCGAGGCGTTTCTCCGGTTTGAACCGGTTTCTGGCCGCTGTCTCCTGACGCCCACCAGGGTGAAGCCCTCGATATCCACAAGCTCGCCGCCTTCGGGGGATAACAGCGTGATATCAAATTCCAGTGATTGACCGGTTTGTTCATCACTGTTTTTTTGCCGCGCAATACTTACGAAGCCGGCTTCCAACTCCTTGAAGATCGTGATCTTCCTATACGAAAACGGAACATACATCCCCCTCCCGGAATAATTACCGATCATGAAGGATGTAGCGGAATCCAGCATCGCAGGATGAAGCAGATAATCATCCAGATCCCCGGTATATTCGGGAGGAAGCGCGATCACAGCCTGCCCATGATGTCCGGCGCTGCGGATTTCAGTAAGATTGCGCCAACGGCCGCCTACTTGAAGTGTTTGGTTTTGATGAGCAGGCGAAAAATCCACTTTTGTCTCCACAGTGGCCAATCGTTGTTTGATGGCGTTCAATTCCGCGGCCTTGCCATCGAGACGGAATTCATGACCAACCACAACCGTGGCTGTCGCGTGAGTGACTACTCTCCCTTCGCGAGAGCTCGATATTTTGATATCAAATGCTTCTTCATTACGGCACGTTTCCAGTGTCACATCCACAGGCGCGCCGTCGCGACCGGCAAGGGGCGCCAGAAAAAACACGTCGCGAAGTTCCATTCGCGACGTACCGGTCAAGTGAGCCATTGCGGCGCGAATCATCTCCAGGTACGCGGTCGCCGGCAACGTGGGGGTATCCATGATGCGATGTTCGCCCATGATCCAATGCCTGCCCGAATCCAGGGTCGCATAGTAGATTCGCCTTCCACTTCCCTGATCCGCCAGCGAGTCGAATAAATAATGCTGAATTGCAGTTCTCTTAGGTAATTCCGGATTCGCCTGGTCGGGTTTCAAAGATTTCATCCTCGCTGCCATTCCCACCTCTTTCCAGCTATCCCAGGCGATGGCCGTGATTGCGGGTCTACTATCGCTGCCTTCCACGCCGGCGCAGGCGTTCAAAAACGCGTTAGCGGAACAATACGCCACCTGCCCGGTGGAACCGAGGTATGAGTTCAATGACGAGCAGGCAATGAAAAAATCCAGTTTAAAATTGGTTGTGGCACAGATTAGATTCACCGTGCCGGATACCTTCGCCGCCATCATTTCCTCGGAGTACTCGCGGGTTCTTTGTTGGATGATTTTCCCGTCGGGGGCGCCGGCGGCGTGAAACACACCGTGAATTGTTCCAAATCGTTCGATGGTTTCCCGTACCGCGTGTCGAATTTGCTCAGGTCGCGTTACATCGGCATGAATCACCAATACTTCCGCTCCATGTCTCTCGATGTCCTGGATTTTTCGAATCCGAATTCCTGTTGGATCATAGACGGACAGCATCTTTACCAATGAATCCCATCGATCTCGAGAAGGAAAGGGAGCGGATTCAACCAGGGCAAGTCGCGCTCGAACGGATTTTGCCAAAAACAGAGACACTTCGAGAGCCATTCCCCCCAGACCGCCGCTTACCAGATAGACGCCTTTGGGCCGCAAACCCGCATCCCCCACGGAAGACCGCGGAAGCGAAACCGGAGCCAGCGCCATTACCCATCGCTGACGTCCGCGTAAGGCCGACTGCGGTTCGAAGGTATATTCGCTCAGTTCTTCATATAGATTCCCGGCTTCATGTCGAGGATCACACGTTTGACGGTTTGGAAGGGAAAGATCGATATGGCGACAACGAATACCGGGAAACTCTTTGGGAATGACCATACACGGCCCCCGTACCAGTGATGGTAATGGAGCCGCGTTTTCCTGACCGGTGATTTTGTAGAGATTGGATGTGGTTACAATCAATTCCATCTCGCTTCCGCCTGCGACATTATCGCATGCTCTAGCGATAGCGTTTAGGCTGTGAAAGCACGATTCCATAGCAAATCGCATCGCCTCATCTTCGCCAGTATCAATATCTTCCACATCGAGACTCCAGAGGTGGAGAATCTTCGAGACTTTCTTTCCGCCGCTCCAAATCAGATGCATCAAGCGAGAAAAATCTCCGTCATCCGACGGATCTATAATGAATGTATTGTCGTTTTTTTGTTCGAACGCCGTTCCCCTTTGAACGGAAATCACATGATTCCCGGCTTTTGCCAGTAATTCCGCCAGTTGGTCTCCAATCCCCTGCCGGTCTGAAAAAAGAAGCCATCCCTCGTGGGGATCGTTCCGGTCATCAAGGCCTCGAACCTGTATCGCCTGCTTCCAGGCCGGCGCATAGAACCATCGGTCGATGGGCTGTCGCCGCAAATCCACATCGCCGGCTTTTGCCAATTGCCTGCTCAACGCCGCCGAATCCCTCTCGATCCAGTATCGTTCTCTATGAAATGGATAAAGGGGAAGCGGAATTCGCAGCCGTCTCTCCCCGCCTGCCACAGCCCGCCAATCCACCGATTGCCCCATCATCCACAGCTCTCCTACTTTTTGTAGGAGCAACGCGTCATCCGCAACGATTTCTTTTGGATGCCGCACCAGGTTCACCACCTGCTGCCCGGGCTGCTTGAGATGGTGTTTTCGGGCAAAAGTACTGAGAACATTTCCCGGCCCCACTTCCACCAATAGCGCATTCCCGTCTTGCAACAACTGATCCAGGCCTGCTGCGAAACGAATGGCGCCGCGCAGTTGGCGAGTCCAATAGCATGGATCCATCGCCTCCTTCGTTGTGATCCAATGGCCGGTGACATTGGACGCAAACGGCATCGATGGTTCTTTCGTGGGGATCGTTCTCATCATTGCCTCAAACTCTGCGAGAATCGGTTCCATCATGGCTGAATGAAAGGCGTGGGATGTGTGGAGGAGCGTGCTCTCGATTCCCCGCTTCAGCAACCCTTCCCGAAAGGCTACGATAGCTTCGCAAGCTCCCGACACCACCGACAGGTTCCGACTGTTGACCGCCGCCAGGGAAAGTTCGGATGGAATCAGCTCCGATAATTCCTCCTCGCTCAAAGTGACGCTCAGCATCGAACCGCGAGGTACCTTTTGCATCAATCTCCCTCTCGACGCCACGGCCGCGAGCGCATCCTCCAGAGTGAACACTCCGGCCAGGCAGGCGGCGACATATTCTCCCAGACTATGGCCGATCATCCCGTCCGGTTTGATTCCCCAACCGATCAACAATTTGGCCAGCGCGTATTCAAAGCTAAACAAGAGCGGCTGAGTATACTGGGTTTGATTGATTGTATCGAGATCTTCCGCATCGAATAATATCGACTTAGGATCGAAACCGGCGACAGTCCGCAACACTGAGAAACACCGCTCCAATTCTTCCCGGAACGCGGGCTCCTCATTGTATAGATCGAGCCCCATGTTCACATATTGGGCTCCCTGGCCGGG
>JAHELQ010000237.1 GCA_024644125.1 Candidatus Aminicenantota bacterium
AACGTAAACATCCGTAAAAACCGCTCCCGCGCCGCTTCGCCCATACGCGCCCGAAGGGACGGATCTAGAAGCAAGATCTCCAACTTCGCAGCCAGATCTCCCGCATCCCGCTTTTGGCAAATAAAACCTGTAACTCCATCATCCACAATGAAGGGCAACGAACCTTCGCTCGTAACCACCACAGGTCTGGAAGCCCGCATCGCTTCGAGAACGACATTGCCGAAGGTTTCGTGCGGCATAAACGTGGGGAAGGCCATGATATCCGAGCCGCAGATGAGCTGGAGCTTCCGGTCCCCTTCAACAAAACCCACCCATTGCACGCACTCTTCAAGCCCCAATTCGCGCAACCGGAGCGCGAACTCCGCTTCGGTAACATTGTACGAACTATGTCCCGCATACACCGCCCTGAAATCCACTCCTTTCTGTTTCAGCAGAGCCAGGGCTTCCATGAGCACCCAGACCCCCTTCTCCGCGATCAGATTTGAGAGAAACA
The DNA here is from genome assembly GCA_024644125.1 of Candidatus Aminicenantota bacterium. GTDB lineage: Bacteria > Acidobacteriota > Aminicenantia > UBA2199 > UBA2199 > JAHELQ01. The sequence goes on from JAHELQ010000237.1 coordinate 494, forward strand.
AGACGGTGGGACTCTGCGAATCCGGCTGTACGCGAGGCATCGGCACATCGGGCATACCGTTGGGAACCACAAAAATCCGCCCGGGCTGGAAGTATTCCTCGATATCATAAACCAGCAAAGGGGATAACGTCATGGAATAGGTACCGCGGTACATCAGCCGCCGTAACCGCCGTTGCAGCCTTCCGCTCTCAGGTCCAAACGCGCCCTTGTTACGCTGATGAAACACGATCGGGCGGCGGAAGCATTTGATAATAAAAACGTAGAAGCAGTCGCGGTAGAAAGAATACCCGCGGTGCGTTGGGGGATAATAAACCAGATGCGGCTTGAAACGAATAAGATCAAACACCAGGCGGAAGGCCAGAATCCCCATCTTCAGAATTTTTTTAAACGAGAATTTTCCGATCTCATGAATTTCTTTCACAAAGCGCAGCGAAATGACCTTCAAATCGTAGCGTTCGTTCAAGTAGCCTGATTGGACAATCATGCGACTTTGCATCGCGGCACCGTGAAGAGGCGGAGGCATCGGAACGACACACAATACTCTGGGGCGTCGGCCGTTCATTTTTTTTTTAGCCAATGACTGAGATCCCGGCCCAAAAGCTCTCCCAACCGCAGGACATCCTGCTCATAGGCGTCGATCAATGAATTGTGAATGTCGGAGCTCATCGCCCCCTTTTTCAGCAACCTCCCCAACACCTTGTGTTTGAGTCCCTGGGGGAATAGAGTTCCCGCCACATTCCGCAACGCTTTACTGCCGGAATAGATTTTGAGAAATAACTTACTGAGACTATTTTTGGGATACCCCGAGGGATTGGCCGCAAAAGCGGTGTCCACTGGAACCGGATCCAGGCCAAGGAAACGGAACATCTCCCGAGTAAAGGCTTCGGTATCGGTTTTCATGTCTTCGATAAGGCACACTTTAAAATGCGGGAATTCCTCTTTATAGGCTTTGATCTGTTCATAATAAAGTCCAAAGCCGAAGTAATCGTAGGTAGGATTCAACTTTAACCTTTCCTGGATGACTTCCGGTTTTAATGAGTCGGAAAATAGCAAATCCTCTTTGTTTCTACGGATGAAATACATGTAATGGGAGAAGGCCCGTTGAGCCGGATTGCGCAGCACCGCGACGATTTTCAGATCTTTATAGCGGTCGCCGTAGAGTTGTTTGATATTGGGAATCACTGTTTTGTAATCATACAGGTAGGTGGTGGAACCTTCTCCGCAGAGCTGGTTCTCGCCTGCGTTTTCAAATAGCGCGAGATAATCCGGTAGTTTGGAAACAATCGCTTCCTGGAAGTCGGAATCGCCGATAGTCCCGGTCGGCCGCCCCATATAATTGAAAAAAAAAGGCTCCTTTTGTCGAGGAAAATAGATGGCAGGATGCTGCCCCAGGTAATGGAACAAGGATGTCGTCCCTCCCCTGGCAGTTCCCACGATAAGAAAATCCGGTAATTTCAGTTCCGTATTATTGTCTTTTTTTACTATCATTGTCGCACAAGGTCTTCATTATACATCAAAACAGGCTAAAAATCAGCTTTGGGGATCGCTTTTTCTACTGTCGAATATATCGTATTTGGGACGCAGGACAGCGCCCACATTGCGATTGTTGTATCTTAAAACTTCAATGGTTTTAAAAAATCGGCCCTTTGTCGCTTCCTTCCGCAACATTTCCTTTATAGTCTTGTCTTCCGGATCGAATTTCCCTTCCATGTAATCGTCGGTGATCACGAATCGCACATCCGCCTGCTTCAACCGGATAAAAAATTCCCGCCAGTACACCCGGTCGTTCTCATCTTTGCGTTTGTTGCGCATCCCGACAAACGCCTGGTCCACGTCGCGGTCCAGATAATATTCCACCATTTCTTGAGCCGAGTAAATCAGGATTTTGGGATTCTTTTCCAGGACTTTCGTCTGGCGATTCAACCATTGAGCGATGGCAAATCCGCCACTATTGGGTTTGGACACGATATAACGGTACGTCATGCGCATACTGCCGAGATTGAGGCTACCAAGAAACATAAACAGTAGAGCGACAGCCAACCCTTTCTCCAACTTCCGCATCCGGGAACCCTGCCGGGTAATAACCAGGCCCAGAGCCGGTAAAAGCAACAACAACGGCAACAGAATACGCCATTTAGGAAGCGGTTGATACAAAATGAGGGCCGACAGAGCGACAAACACACCCCAGCGCAGCGCGAGAAAAATCTTTCCGCGCCGGACATCTTTCAGCCATTCGAATAAATAGTAAAGTCCAACCAAAGCCACCATAACAAATAGGTACAAAAATGAAAGCAGGCGCCGGGTGTGCAGTAAATCCTGCCCCACGTCCACTACATAGCCCTTGGCGATGATAAAGACCGATAGATAGAATAGCAACGCTATTGAAAATCTCCAATTTTTACGGGAAAGGACAATCATACCGATAACGAAAAAAAGCAATAAAAATGAAAATAAGCTCCACTTCGCCCAAACGGGGAATTGGTAGGGCATGAAATAAAAAAAATTGCCGTAAATGATTTGGAGAATCTTCAATGGGTGATTGAAAAAATACAGATAAGACTGGCTGGCGCTTACGGCGTCGATGTACTTGATCAACCGCGAGGCGTACCTGAAGAACAGATAGAAAAGATCACAAAACAACACCAGGGAGACGAACACAGTCAGGAACGCGTGGCGGCTTTTTAACCTGAGATAATTGACGATTCCCGACATCATCAGTAACACGCCCTCGAATCGAGTCAACATCGCCAAAGCAATTCCCAGAACACTCTTGGGGATACTCCTTACATAAAAATAATATAACGACGCCATCACGAACGCTAAAAACAGCATATCCGTCAACGGCAACGTCACGAACTTCAAAAAAAATGGAGAGATTGTGAAGAAGGCGATCGCCACCAGGGCAAATTCTCCTGTAAGCTCCCGCACCAATCTATATGTGTAAAAGAGGGTCAGCACGCCTGCGCCGAGGGAAATCATTTGTCCCGCCAGCAAATATGCGTCGAGCCCCACAAAAAATAAACTCAAAAATTTCCCAAGCGCTCCCAGCAAAAAGGGAAACAACGGGGGAATGACCTCCAGCCGCAAATCCCCGGAAAACACACGTTGGGCATACTGGTAGTATTCGTAGAAATCAGGTGGAGCCAATTCCTGTCCCAGCACCAACCGGACCCAGCAAATGGAGAGAAAAATAAACACTCCCAACAACGCCACCTTTTGGTTCAAGAAAAAACGTTTTGTTTTTGTTATCATCATCTTTGCGATCATAACCTAACGGCGGCCTTCACGAAGCTCCCGGCTCAAATCGTACACCATCAGCGCCGTTTGGTTCTGAAGAGTTTTCTCTTCCCGTTTCAACCGGATCCTCCCCAGGAACACATTATCCACCAACATGGTGCCGGTGCCCCAGATCCGTATCAGAGGCTTCATCATATAATGGCGAAATTTTGTATTATCAATAATAAACACCGCTTTGTGCCAGCGGTTTTTGGTGGGCGGGAGGAATTTCTCGGCAATCCCTCTCCATAAGAAAAACGACGGGTTCTCTTCATCAGTCTTGGTAAAATAATCAAAGCTGAACACATAATACCCGCGAAATACACGGATTGGGTTCTTCAACCAGAGCCCTCCCCGTGGAGCCTCCTTGCCTTTTTTTTGGCCTACCCAGAAGCCCATCAAACGCGCCAGGCGGTTGGGCCCCGACTGATCCAACCCCATCAAAAACGAGCCTTTCCCAAAGGATTCACCCCCCGCCATATCGGAAAACTCCCAGTAATGCTGAAATTGTTCCGAATTTCCAAAAGAGGAGGCTGGCAACAGGTTATGCCCCAGATCAAAAGAACTCCTGGCCCAACGGAGCCCGACATATTGGGATAGAAGCTCGATAGAATCTTCCCATGGAATTCCAGGCGCATCTTTGTACAGGAGTAACGTTTCATCCAGGTTAAAACCGGTAACCAGGTACCGCACCAACTCGTCATTTCCTTTCCAATGGCAGAATTCGACAATATTCTCGATAAATGGTAGGGTAAAGCCGGGGCGCAATTTTTCCATGACCAATATAGTGAAGGGATTGATCTCCCGGTCTTCCAGCAACGAAAACGAAACGTTGTCGAGGTTTTGCCAATGTTTTGGCTTCCCCAGATTTCCGCGTAAAGCCTGGAAATAAAAATTATCCGTGTATTCCGTTTCAAAATAGCGCATATCCAGGGGAGACGTTCCATATTTTTCGATAAAATCGAGACTCTCACGGTGTGCAGACACCTCAACCAGGGAATCCGTCAGTTTTTTACGATCGGTTTTCAATAACAAAAAATCGGATGGATTGTAGTGGATCGCTTTAAGGAGAAACATATTCCCTTTTCGTTCATCGCCCCGAAAATTGAACTGGACTTTTGCCAGAACGTAATTCCAGGTGAATAAAATAGGATTGACCGACACAGCCGCCAACAGGAGCGGCAAAGCGAAACGGACGATTTTGAGCGTCAATGATCCAGGAACCTTCATCTGACCTCAATCATCTGGGGACTTTTATAGAATGGAACATTTTCCTTCAAAACCTTGACCAGGATTTCCGGCTGTTGAACCGCAGACTGTAATTGTGCCAGGATTGATTCGATCCTGGCCGCATTATCTCCGGAAGAGTTCTTCGCAACATAGATCTTTTCATGCCTGGTGACATCCGTTCCCTCTTCCGCGGTCAGCAATTCCTCGAATAATTTTTCGCCGGGTCGTAAACCTGAATACACAATTTCAATATCTTCGCCGGGTTTCAGATTGTTCAGGCGAATCAATGTCTCCGCAAGGGTGACAATTTTCACCGGCTCGCCCATATCTAACACAAACACTTCTCCGCCCTCCCCCATATAGGCGGCCTGCATCACCAGGAGCACCGCCTCGGAAATCGACATGAAATACCGCTTCATCTCCGGATGAGTGACGGTGATAGGCCCGCCGTTGCGGATCTGTTCCAGGAAAATTGGAATTACGCTACCCCTGCTTCCTAAAACATTCCCGAAGCGAACGGAAATCACTTTGAACGATTTGGGGTCGTAGCCTTTGCCCAACATCTCACACATTCGCTTGCTGGCCCCCATCACGCTGGAGGGATTCACCGCCTTATCGGTGGATATATTGATAAACTTGAAAGCTTCATATTTAAATGCCGTTTCCATCAAATTACGGGTTCCGAATATATTGGTTTTCACCGCTTCCTCAGGGAATGATTCCATCAACGGCACGTGTTTGTAAGCTGCCGCGTGAAAAACGATTCCAGGACGGTAAACATCAAAAACTCTCTCCAGTTTTTCCCGATCCCGGATATCTCCTACGATGAAATGGATCTCCTGCGTATCTCCTTTGATGCCTGCAAGCTCCCGCTCGAGGTTGAAGATCTCCGTCTCGTCGATCTCGAACGCAACGATTTCCCGTACGCCGAACCGGAGCAACCGCCGCATGATTTCAGAACCGATAGACCCGCTGGCGCCGGTGACGAGAATCGTTCGCTCCCTCAGATAATCCCCCACCTCTTGGTATTCGATTTCCACAGACTGCCGGGCTAGAAGATCTTCGATATCCAGTTCCTTGAAGTCCACATGCCGGTGAACTGTGCTCTGATATTCCTCTACCCTGGGAACCACCTTGATCTCGGACACACCCGCCTTTTTTATAATATCGAACAAGCCGGCGATTTTTTTATGGGATGCTCTGGGCACGTTGATCAATACGCTCTCGACGCCAAATTCCCGAATGACCTCCGGGATCACCTCGAAGCCGCCGTGAATCCGGATCCCTTCAAAATTGGTGCCGATTTTTATCGGGTCCTCATCCACTATGGCCACCGGAACGAACGCAGCTTCGCTATTGAAGAGCAATTCCTTCGCCAATCGCTTCCCGGTGAAATCCGCGCCGATGATCAGCACCCGTTTCCCTATTTTACTTTGTTTGAAAACCTCCAGATAAACCCGCTTGGAGATTCTGAGTATGCCTATCAACGAGAACATCGTAATTCCGGCAATCACGACGATTCCTCGGGGAAGGTCATAGATATTGTCCAGCAGGCCTCTGAGAGCCAGATTCAACGCGTAAATGAAAACCGTTGACACCAAGGCCGCTTTGATCAGATTGGAGAGCTCGGTCAAACCAACGAACCGCCAGGTGATTTTGTACAATCCGAATATGTATAAGATAATCAAGTTGAACACCAGGTAACCGGCGGCCCAGTGGTAAAAGTAGGCCGTGTACTTATCTGGAAACGTAAAACCGAAACGCAAATAAAAAGAGAACCAATAGGAAAACCAGATGATCAATGTATCAAAAAACAAAAAGAATGCGACGCGTTTCGGCTTTGTGGGAAACAAAATTTTTCTTAATATGCTCATGTGAGAAACCAGCTCATCTTTACCTTCCCAATAATAAATTCTACAGGATTTTTCATCGCTTGTAAATCGCAACGCCGTTTATATCAACGGTAGACATACGTTTATACCTGGGCAAAGAATCCAAACCTCCAACGAACCCCCCAATAGAGAAGAAACAACGCAAACCAGGCGGAAACAACAGCTAACAAAGGCAAACGCTGCATCGACAGCGCGCCCGCACCCACTGCCAATTGGATGGCGGCAAAATGAAGGGCCACCTTACGATGCGTCCAACCAGCCTTGTGCACCAACTCCTGGTACAGATGTTTGCGATGTGCCTGAAGCACATTCTCACGGCGGTACAGCCTCAATAAAACCGTTGAAATACAATCGACAAAAAACACGCCGTTGAACAACGCCAATACTAAAAATTCCGAACTATTTCCCATGAGCGCAGTCACCAGGGCGCAGAATAAAAAACCCAGGAAAATACTCCCTACATCCCCCATAAACACGCGGGCCGAGGGGAAATTCATGAACAGGAAACCAAGGGAAGCCGCGGATACCGAAAACGCCAGCAACGCGACATCGAAGGCTCCCCAGGCGAGAATGGAATAAATGCCCAAAAAAGCGAAGGAAACAATCCCTTGCAGGCCTGCGATGCCGTTTATACCGTCCATAAAATTAAAAAAATTGGTGCCCGCCACGATATACAGTACCAATACCAAAACCAACGCCGTGACGACCGGAATTCCATACTGCCGGGCCATCATGGATAAAAAATCGCCTTTGTGCAACCAGACCACCATCGCGGCCAGTACGAACTGCAACGAGAAGCGCAGTCTCACCGGCAGTTCATGGAAATCTGTCAAGAACGCGACGAACGACACCGCTAACGCAGCAATCATAAAGGGATAAAATTGCCCGTTCCAGGCAAACGCCACCAGCGCACCCGCCACAGGAATCCCCAGTCCCCCGCCCCGGGGGACAGGTCTGCGATGGGAACTTCTGGCATTCGGAACATCCCCCAACCCTACGCGCATTCCATACCGGGAGATGAACATAGCGCAGAGC
>JAHELQ010000764.1 GCA_024644125.1 Candidatus Aminicenantota bacterium
TTCCGGGACGCCGATGGGAGTGAAGCAGATTTGTTCGTATTGATCTGGGATGGAGAACACTTTTGCAATGATGCCGTAAGGGATGGAATCCTGCGAAAACACGGTCCCGTAACCCAACGCGCGGGCGGCGATCATCAAGTACCCGCCGGCCAACGCTCCATCATATACATTGTAGCTGGGGTAGCGGGAATGTTTGTCGGTCAGGACGGAGATGTACACCGGAGCCGACAGGTAGCGGCCGTAGCGCTGAAGCGCGTCTTTTTCGATTGTCGCGATCCTGTCGGGCGAAAGATCGCCCCGGGATTTCGCCCGCTCCAGCGTCGCCGCGACACAGGCGTCGCGTAATTGATCCAGCCTGCCCCTATCCTGGATCACCAGGAATTTCCACGGCTGCTGGTTTCCGGAGGTTGGCGCGGTGCGGGCCATATCGAGAATCTTCAACACATGGGCCGGCGGCACAGGCGTCGGTTTGAACGCCCGAACCGATCTTCGGCTCGCCATTGTGTCGAACAAATACCGCTGGTCTGAATCAAACACCGGAGCGGCCGCTGCCGGAACGTTCCCTTCATGTCGCAACGTGAATCCGGCGAAGGTTCCGCCGGATGTGTTGCCACACCAAACGCCAACCTTGCCCGCCGCGTGGCCGAGTTTCAAGTCCTCCACCACCAGGCAGGGGGTTTCGGCGTGATTGACGAACACCTTCGCCGTGGTACCATAAACCTCCAGACGCACATGAAACCACTCATCCGGATCGAGGTCCACCGCCGCCTCATACTTGCCGGGGTACCTGTCCCTGAGATAATACCAGGGATAGCCCGGATGGGAAACGTACTGGATGGTCCGTTGCCGCATCGCCGGATCGGCGTGCCGCGAGTTTTGGGGACGAAAATAAATACCCTCGAAGATCCGTTCGTCCTGGAGACGAAACACGATGCCGGTGAAGCGGGGGATGGCGGCGATGTCCACTTCGATTGCGCCATCCTTGAATTCAACCCCATTCAACCAGGCAACCCCCTCTCCCGCCGCCGGCTGGATCTGGAGCGCCTGTTTATCTTTATACGCCACATGCTGCGCAGTCTTTCCACTGACTGTCCATAGCCCCTCTTTCTGGAAGGGATAATAGGTCTCGCCCTTTTTTTGGGCCGCCCACCCGTTTGAACGTGCAACCAACAAACATAACATCACAAAAAACACAACTAAATAAGAACGCTTCATATCTCTATTCCTCCTCGTTTTCTAGTCTTCCCGCAAAGCGTCGATGGGATTTCCCGCGGCCGCGGACACAGTGTGGTATCCCATTGCCAACAGAGCGACGCCTCCGATCAGAACGCCTGCCAACACAAATACCGCCCAGGGCATGGGGATGCGGAACGCGTAGCCCGCCAACCAATCGGAAGCGAGCACATACGCCGCAGGCCAGGCCACCAGCATGGCGATCACCGTCAACTTGATGTAACCAGAGGTGAGGAGCGACAGGATATCCCGCACTCCCGCCCCCATTGTTTTACGGATTCCAATCTCGCGAGTTTTCTGCAAAGCGTTGAACATCGGATTAAACAAAAAGATAATGGGACTCCGCTGGTTTTTGAGAGATTGATGGTGGTAGTTTTTGACAACCCCCACAATCCTGAAGACGCCTGGCAACGCCCAGACGGAGATCTCCTTGCCCAGAGCCTCCTCCGGCGAATCGAATCCCAGGACCTGAAGCGATTGTTGATTCACCAACACATTGGCGCGGTCGGCGCCGAATTCTCTGGAAAAATTGCGACCGGCCGCGATTTCCATACCGTACGTCGTAATGAACTCATCGTCGATAAAGATGACGGACTGCACTTTACCGGTGGTCGCCTGTTCGGTGGTTTTCCAGACCAGACGGCGGAATTGGGGATCGCTGCCGGGTATGTGACTGGAACCGCTGACTCCCTTGACCGCCGGGAATTGCCGCAATTCAGTTTGAAATGCGGTGAGGTTATTCAGATACTCTGCATTGGCCGGCACCGGCGGAAGGGTTACCGCCACAACGCCGGAGATATCGATGCCCAGATCGGAGGCACGCATGTATTGGATTTGCAAATACACTATCGCGCTCAGGATGATGAGCACAGTGGAGGCGGTCAATTGAAAGCCTACCAACCCTTGCTTCAACAAACGGCCGCCGCGGGTTTGGCTCAATTTGCTCCGCTT
>JAHELQ010000765.1 GCA_024644125.1 Candidatus Aminicenantota bacterium
CGATTACGTCCAGGCGAAATTTTTTCCCCGCAATATCGAGATCGCCGATAATCCCCACTTGGCCAGGCCCCAAATCATACAAGCCAAAATGATAGAGGTCGCCCTCGTACCCAACAAAGCGTAACGTTCTCCCCAATCTTTTCATGAGTCTCACCTTTTGATGGCCCAGAGTGAATTCGCCGAGTCGATTGATATCCTCAACAGTGAAGTGTTTGGATTTCAAATAATTGAGTTCAATTGCCTTTTTTGTGTCGGCGGCGATATCGTATACAAAATATTTATTCTGACCGCTCCAGGACCAATATATTTTCCCCCGCTTTTCAAAGCCCCTAACCGTGGGCCAAATCGGGCCGAATTGAACTTCTTTACCGGTATTCGAGGCCAAATCGAGAATGGGCAATGGAATCGCGTCCAACGTTTTTTTCAACACCGGCCGGCTATTTTTTTGGAGAGTGTATAATTCAACCATTACAATGCGCTCGTCATCTCCGATTTTGGGTCGGCCTACTAGAAGCATGAGATCATCGTTCGACTGGAAGTATTCAATAAAAAAGTTGACATACTCGAACATGCCGGCGAAAAGGTTATTAAACCCGCGATCCAGGACAACTGTTTTTGAATAACCGTCGGCCATACAAAATTTGTCGTTTAGCCGCCGCATATGAGTCGGAAGAGCGTATTCTGTGGGAGAGGCTCCGTCTCCTATTGGGAGTTCAACGTTTTGGCGAATGCCGGGCGAATCGATGTCAATGATCGAAACGATGAACTTATCGGTGTCATTGTCACGGCTTCTCGCGAAAATTTCTTTTGCCCCCACGTCACACCCGATTAAAGCGCCCTCGTATATCTGGGTGTCGAGAACCTCTATGTCGCGAACCTTCAAAAACGCATCTGTCCCTTTCTCGGAGCAAGAATTTTCAAGTACTGCCATAACGATTATTAGGATGACGATCACTTTTTTCATATATCTATTCCCTCCTCTTTCCATTCGAAAATCCCTCAAGATTCATCCCTATCGATTGTTTTTGACAAACAGTCCCTTGCGTTGTTTTCTCTCAACATTGACATAAAAAACGCATTATATTGAATTGAAAAAAATTCGTCAACAGTCACCTTGATTTTTTCCCAATCTCGCGAAATGATTTGCACATGGAAGAGGAAGGGACCAGGGACATTTCCATACCTCGCCGGTCATTTTGACCAATTTTTCTCTTGACCTCGTTTTTTCCCCCCGCTATAATAATAATGACATGATTTGAGTGAGAACTTACTACCATGACCAATACAAAAAACAATCACGAAGAACTACGGTTGAGATTATACGAAAAGCTATCCCAGGCCGAAGCCCTAGAAGCAAACGGCGACCCCGGCATATCCCACGAAGCCATGATGGCCCGCCTAAGATCAGAACTAAAAAACCTCAAATCCACCCCCACCCCTTGATCGCGTCATTATTTTTTTGTATAACGTAGTTATGTCAATCAGTGAAATCGAGGGCAACAAAGAGAGTTTAGCGCGATTGGTGGCATTGCACCGGGAGAAAAAAGTGGTCCCGTTTATTGGAGCGGGATTCAGTATGGATGTTTGTCCCGGTTGGGGAGATTTTCTGGAGGAATTTTATGAAAAGGTCAAAGACCGCTGCATGGAAGACAAGGATATCGCGGCCTTCGAGGAGTTAAGAAAAAGCTCAGAAGAAAATCGTTTTGAAGCAATGGCTCAGATTTTGCTTCAATGCGCCGAAAGTTTTGGTTTCAAGCAAGCGATGGAGAAAGCGTTCAAAAAAGATGTCATGGCGGAAAAACAAAAAAAATTCCGCCTCCTCAACCAAGTCTTCCCCCGCCTAAAAATAACCACCAACTACGACAGTCTCATCGAAGACAATCACGACCGCCACATCGACACCATCCGAGGCAACCGCCGCGACGATCTCAAAAAAGCCTTAAATCTAGAAATAGACAACACCCTCATAAAAATCCACGGCTGCGCCCGGGACGCCTCCACTTTTATTTTAACCAAAGAACAATATGATAGCCATTACGGAGTAGGAGAATCCATTGATGAAGGAAAACCTCTACCGGATTTTTTAATTGAACTCTTCACCCATCGCCACCTCCTCTTCATCGGCAGCTCCCTACAGACGGACCGCTGGCTAAAATTACTGGATCGCCGTCAAAACAT
>JAHELQ010000766.1 GCA_024644125.1 Candidatus Aminicenantota bacterium
GGGTTTGCATCAGGACTTCGAAAGATGGCTGGAGGGATTGGCCCCGGAAAAACCCCATTCCCAATACATGCACAATACCTTTGAAGACAACGCCGACGCCCACCTCAAACGAACTATAATGGGTCGTGAAGTGGTGGTAGCCGTAACCGGCGGCAAACTCGATTTTGGGCCATGGGAACAGATTTTTTACGGGGAATTTGACGGCAAGAGGCGTAAACGGGTATTGGTAAAAATCATAGGCGAGTGAGTCAGCGTTCATTTCACGACGTGCTAAAAATTGGTTTGCCGCACCTTGACCCTGGCAATCCCCAGCGAGCCGGCAAGAATGATCGAGCCGCCGACGACTTGTACGACCGTGAATGTCTCGCCCAGCGCCAACCGCCCCATCACAGCGGTGAGAACAGGAACCAGCAGCGCGAACATAGCCGAGTTGGAGGCGCCTTCCGCTTGCAACGCCTTGTAAAACGCCATGATACTTCCGCTAAACGTCAGCCCGTTGGCCAGAATCAAGAGCAGCGCCTTCGTATTGGGTATCGTGGAAAAAGCATGGGGCGCAACCAACGGGATCATCAGCCCCAGGAACACCATCCCGAACAATGCCCGACCGAACGACGTTTCGAGAACCGACAGCGTCTTCAACACGTTCTTTCCATAAACCTGCATAAAGCCGATCAACACAACCAGGCCTAAGATAATCAAGTCTCCCTTCTGGGGAACGAGGCTCACTCCTCTGGTGGAGACCAGGTAAACTCCGATGATCATCATGAGCACAATCCCGTAAAATCTCCGTTGAGCCTTTTCCTTCAACAGAAAATAGGCGAAAATGACCGCGGTGACCGACGAGAGGGACATAATGAAAGCGGCGTTTGTGGCTGTTGTATAGGTCAACCCCCAGAGTTTCAGCATAATGCCGATCCCGGAAAAACCAACTCCCAGGACCAAAAAATGCCGAAAATTTTTGCGCACTACATTTACGGGATTGTATTGTTGAGCCAGCAGTAATAGCGATATAACCACAAATCCAGCGGCTATCCGTAAAAACGCGAAAACAAGCCGGTCAACGCCATAATTGAGCACCGCCTTCTGCAGAATATGCCCCAGAGCGATCAGAAACGCGTTCAACACAAGATAGAATACACTTTTTGGCTTCATTGTTTAAAGGCCATTGTATACCAACTCCCTTTATAAAAAAAGTACAAAAAAAAACAATATCGGCGATGAAGGCTTCGATCGAGATGACGATGATCGGTTGCCGTCGAAGCCCTCATCAACCTTCTATCCAAGAGGGGACACTCCAAAACGAAAATCTCTTCCGAAGACGAATCGATGTTGCAGATGGAATTTCTCACGACCAAAACATCGAGCGAAGGATTAGGGATATTTTGTTTATCTATTGATCGCTTTATCTTAAGGCTATTGGCACGATTGACCAGTCTTGCCGGGAGCTCTTTTTAGCAATCGCTCGCTCATCAACGCTTTTGGCGCTTAGGAGGAAGGCGATTTCGGGCACTGTGAGGCGGCATTCGAATAGGGAGTAGCTGATGCCCGGGATTGGCATGTGAACAAATGTATGATTTTGATGCGTTTTCCGGTTACCCAGCCTCTAAACTCTTCGCCGGCGGCGATGACATGGGGGCGGAGCCTGGGCGTTTGACTGGATGTGTATGATCCATGGGATTTTGAGTCACAGATCGAGCTGGACGAATCGCGGAATTACTGTCGGGTATCGCGGTTTATCCGGCGCGAATAGCGGTTTTTAAGTCGTAGTGTCGCGGTTTTTCGACCCGGTATCGCGGATTGTTCTTCGTGTGGCGCGATACGCACATCGTATGGCGCATCGTCCACACCCTGTGGCATATCGTTCACACCCTGTGGCGTTTCACCACAAATTGGCGGAGCGAATCCTCATTCGTCCGAAGCGAACCGGACTTCGCAAACCAACATCCACCTGTCCCCGTCTCCCTCCCAGCTCCCCCTCAAACTAAAAAAACGGGGCGGATTGGTGGAGAAAAAATTAGATGGAAGATTTTACGTATTGAAAATATTCCCCCAATTAACTATACTTGCCTTTCAGCTCTTACAAAAACCAAGTGAGCATATAATTCAGGGATCCACCCTGAAAAAGGAGGCTTTTCGTGCGCAGCCCGGCATCCAATCCATTCAAGGGATCT
>JAHELQ010000238.1 GCA_024644125.1 Candidatus Aminicenantota bacterium
AAATCGCCGTGTGCCAGATTGTAGGGGAACCAGGGGAGATAGAGGCTGATCTCCGTCCATTCTTTGGTGACGATATTGGCGGACCAATCGGACCACTTGGTGATGTAGCCGTCGTATTCAATCGTGAATTGGGTGGATTGCCCGGCGGCCAGCGGTTGATTGAGCTCCAGCTCCAGGAGTCGTCCCATGGAGAAGTAGGGGATCGGCGACGGCGTCTCTTTATCAAAGCGGAAGGAGGCGATGGCGGGACCGGTGCAGGATTTGATCTCCATCTGGCGGTGCAGGTAAAACGAGAGTTTCGTAGTGTCTCCTTTGGGCTGGACAAAACGGATCAGGGCGGAGACGCTCAAATATTGAGCCTCCGGTTCCAGTTGCAACCGGATGGAATAGTGCGCGGGGTCGGCGGCATGGACGTTTAGACAGAGGGTTGTTATGATGGCTACGAGCGTCAGGCGTTTCATGAGACGTTTTTTCATGTGATCTCCTCTTGCTTGAAAATGGTTCAGGTTTATAGGATGTCAAACCTGGAGGTAAATGTCAAGGTTGTTGCGCGTGAACGCGAGAATCTTGTTTTTTTTTTATCGGTGGTGTGGTAAGATGAATAACCTGGAGATCAACATCATGAAGAGAAAAATCGAAATTATCGCGATATTTGTCGCGCTGTTGGGAATTGTTTTATCCGGTGCGTTTTCCGGCGTAATCGACGCCTGCACCACAGTGATAATCGGGCCGAAAGCCTCTGCCACCGGCGAGCCGATGCTCTGGAAAAACAGGGACACTGATTTTTTGTCAAACAAGGTGGTGTTTGTGGATGAAACGCCCTACAAATATCTGGCGTTGGTAAATTCCGAAGAGACCTCGGGCCGTTTTGTGTATGCCGGCCTCAACGAATCAGGCTTCGGGATTATGAACTCCATGGCCTACAATTTGCCGAAAAAGTCTTCGGAGATGCAGGACCTGGAAGGCGTCATCATGGCGGCTGCGTTGCGCACCTGCCGGACAGTGGATGATTTTGAGACGTTCTTGAAGAATAATCTGGGCGAAAGTCTGGGGAGTTGGGCTAATTTCGGCGTTATCGACGGCGCAGGGCAGGCGGTGATTTTCGAGGTGCACAATCATGGGTATCACAAACTGGACGCCGCCCAGAGCCAGCGCCATTATCTGGTGAATGCCAATTTCTCCCGCAGTGGGGAACAGGGGACAGGTGCCGGGTATTTGCGCTTCGACCGGGCCAGCCAGTTGTTTGCCGCCATCGCGCCCGGAGCTGTCACGCATTCCCACATCCTGCATATCATTAGCCGCGACTTTGGCCATACATTGTTGAATCATCCGTCGCTCGACCAACTCAAAGGATTCTCGGAGCAGACGCCAGTGTGGCTCCAGACCACCGATACATTGGACCGCAATTTTACGTCCGCGGCGGTCGTCATCACCGGTAAAAAGCCGGGAGACGAAGATTCCCTCGCCTGTATGTGGGTGATATTGGGCGAACCGCTCACATCCGTCGCCCTGCCCCTCTGGGTAGAGGCGGGTGTCGTCCCCGACGCGTTGCATCGAGGCGAGACGGCTCCCTTATGCCAGGAGGCGTTGCGGATAAAGAAGATCTTGCGGCCATATGACGAACCTGACAAAAAGAATTATATTCGGCTCACCAGTCTGGATAACAAAGAGGGCACAGGTTTTTTGCCTGTAATCAAGAAGATCGAGCGACAGATCTTCGACGCTACGGCTACTTTTGTCAAGAGACGCCGTTCGCCCCGCGAGCTGGAACTCTTTCAGAACGAGATGGCGGAGAGCGCGCTCAAGACATTGCAAAAGATCCGGTAATACGCTTAGCCGGATTAATTCAGAAATTACGTTATTAAAATGTTTTCCGGTCGGATGTAATTTGTAAGATTTACGTTCTAATCGCCGGAGCCGTTGAGTACGATGTCGATGGCGCGGGAGAGGTCGGAAATTTTGATGGGTTTTTGTATCACTTTGTGGAATCCGGTTTCCCGCAGGGTTTCATCGTCGTTTTCAGAGAAGGCGGTGATGGCGATCACTTTGTGTTTCAAATAAAGAAAATTTTTCTTGATCTCCTCCATCAAGGTGATACCGTCCATTTCCGGCATTTTTATGTCTGTGATCACCAACGAGACCTGGTGTTGTTGCAGCAACCGTAGAGCCTCTTTGCCGTTGGTGGCTTCCAGAAGGCCGTAGCCCAGGTGTTGTTCCAGGATGTTGCGCATCATGTTACGCACCTCGTTGTGATCCTCCACCAACAACAGCAACTCCCCCTGGCCGCGGGTGACGTTGTGGTCGTAGATCTCCACCGGATGGACTTCGAGGCTTTCATACCAGGGAATATAGATGCTCATGACCGTGCCCTTGCTGATCTGGGAATCGACGCCGATATACCCTTTCATTTCCTCCACGATCCGTTTTACGATCGAGAGCCCGAGCCCGGTACCTTTGCCCTTTTTCCCTTTGGAGACAAAGGGTTTGAATATTTCCCGCAGCATCGATTCTTCGATGCCCACTCCGGTGTCCTTAATGCGCAAACATACATAAGAGCCGGGTTTGATGGCGGTATTCTGGTGGTATTGTTTCTCTTCGAAGTCCGCGTTAGCGGTTTCGATGACAATGGTACCTCCGCAGGGCATTGATTCTTTGGCGTTGATCACCAGGTTCATGGCCACCTGGCTGATTTTTTCGCGGTTTCCTTTGAAGGGATAGAGATTGGGATCCAGGCGGATTTCCAGTTTGACGTTTTCGCCCGCCACCTGGGTCAGAATTTCATCCCAATCGGTGATAAATTTATTCAAATCAATCGTTTCCAGCGGGGTTTCCTCGTTGCGGGTGAAGGAGAGGAGTTGTCTCACCAATCCGGCGCCGTTTTGGGAGGCCTGGATGATGGCTTTGACATATTTTTTTAGGTCGTGATCGTTATCCGAGATACTGAATTCCATTAGTTGGGCGTTTCCCAGGATAGTGGAGAGGATATTGTTGTAGTCGTGGGCGATACTTCCTACCAGTGTGCCGATGGTTTCGATCTTTTGCAGTTTGTGGAATTCCGCCTCTGTTTTGCGCAGAATTTCTTCGGTGCGCTTCCGTTCGATGGCGGTGGCGATTTGCTGCGACACAAACATCAGGATCTCTTTTTCCTTCTCGGTATATTGAACTTCGTCGCAATAGCTTTGAACCACCAATGCTCCGAACGTTTCTTCGGAAGAGGTTTTTAATGGAATTCCCAACCAGTACGCGCAATCGCTGCCGATCAGCTCGATATTGTGTTCCGATTCGAACCGATGCGTCGTTTCCCTTGTCAAGAGAAGGGGATTGCCGGTACGGAAGACATGTTCCGTCAGCCCTTGCCCCATGCGCCGGGACCTATGGGGCGGGTCTTTCTGATCGATGAAATAGGGGAACTCGATCATCTCGTTTTTGCGGTCGTACAATGCGATATACAAGTTGTTGATCTCTACCAATTCCGCCAATAACTGGTGGATTGCCCTGAATAGTTGGTTTAGGTCGCGGGAGGAGCTGGTCTTTTCACTGATGCGGAATATGACCGATTGCAAATGCTCCGCTTGTTTTCGGTCCGATATATCGGTGACGACGGTCACTACCCGGGATATTTCGTCGCCGTCCATGATAGGGATTTTGCGGGTTTCGGTGGAGATTTTATTGGAGTTGACAATCGAGGTTTCCTGGGTGACCGATACTTCCCCGGTGGAAAAAACCGATGCGTATTCATATTTTTCCCTATCGCCGATAAATGGGAAGATATCGGTCAGTTTCCGGCCGATGATGCGTTCGACTTCCAGATCCTGTTTGTGGCACCACTTGGTGAATCCTTTGTTGAAAAGGGTGATTCGCAATTCACGGTCAACTACATATATCAGGGAATCGATGGCGTCGATGGTGGTGCGGTACAATAGTTCGGTGGTGGTAACAGAACTGAGCCCCTCTATCGAACTGCTCGCTATGCTATGCGGCGAATCCATATGTACTCCGGTTATTCATATTAATCTTCACTATGCCAGGTAATCAATGATTTATAATATCGAATGATTGTAGTTCATATTATCGTGAAAATAAAAAATAAAGTCAATTAATTGTAACATTTAATTTTAGAAAAAATTTTTTCTGAGGGTGAAGATCTTGCTGTTGGAATAATTTTTTTGTTTATGATATAGTTAAATATTCAGGAAGGTAAAATGAAAAAAATCAGTTGGTTAACGGTGTTTACCTTGTTGGCGATCACAAGTAGCGCCATTCGTATTGTCTATTTGTTTTTAATCGATTTATTTAAATTTCCCGAAGATTTTCTGGCATATATCGATTACACTATTATTGGATTGATGATTTTGATTCTTATATTCTGGCTTGATTACCGGCAAAAGCAGGCGAAAAAGCAGGTGTGGTTGCGGGCGGAAATGGAAGCGAAACGGCGTGAAGATTTTCAAGCCGCTGTGTCGAGCCAGAAAGATGAGGCGAAAGAATCGTGAAGGGAGAGCGGTTGGAATAGCTGAATTTATTGACAGTAGCCGCAAATGGTATTACTATTGATAGTAAATAGGAAATATAAGGAGAAATCCCACGATGCTGACCTATTGTATAACGACCGGGCGGCAGAATACGGATCTCAGCGGTATGAATAAAAGCCTTTCCGGCGGACGCTGGAATCACAAGGGAACGCCGGCCCTCTACACATCCACCTCCCGTTCGCTGGCGCTTCTAGAATTTCTTCTGGGACGGCCGTCGATCTCGGAGAATCCCGGGGACGTGTACACGGTTACTATCGAGATTCCGGATATCGCCTCGATGACATTGGTGTCGGTGATGGATTTGCCCGGTCATTGGCAGAATGAACCACCGCCGGCGCAATTGGCCGATATTGGAACCCGATGGGCCAAATCCCGAAGCACTCTTCTGTTGCATGTGCCTTCGACTATGATTCCCCAGGAGTTCAATGTTCTGGTCAATCCGGAACACCCGCAGATGGTCGAGGTCTCTGTGGTGGACAGCGAAGCAGTGAGTCACATCGGGCGGTTGTTGTATTTACAGTAGATTCGGCCAGAAGCGCATGATCAGATGGATGACAGCCAGGGCGTAAAGGCCGGCCAAAATGTCGTCCGCCATAATTCCAAATCCCCCTTTTATTTTTTTATCCGCGATATTCACTGGAAAGGGTTTGAGAATGTCGAAAAAGCGGAACAGTAAAAATCCCGCGATATAATGCCCGATTGAATAGGGCACCAGCAATAGCGATACCATCTGCCCGGCTACTTCGTCGATCACCACCGGACGGGGGTCTTTTTTGCCGAAGTGCTCTTCTCCCACCGATGCCGCCGGAATGCCGACGATAAAAATGATGACGATGGCGACGATCTGTACTACCAACGATGGGTGCAAATATGTGTTGGCAGCGTAAAACACCGCTGTCGTGACCAGAGAGGCCAGGGTTCCGGGGGCAATGGGGAATCTGCCGATATTGAAAAATGTAGCCAATAGTACTCCGAATTTTTTCATAGTCTCTCTCCATAGAGAATTTCATTTTCGAATCCGGTAATCTGTATTTTGAAGATATTGTAGGTGTCGTCGAACTTTCCAGGAACAATGGTGGCGCCATCCACTTCCGGCGCCTGGCTCCAGATGCGTCCGATGACGGCTTCTGAATTCCAGGGACAGGGGCCTAGCGGGAGAAAGTCCTGGATGGAGCCAACGAGCGATTGATTGTAGGCTTCCATATTTTGATCCGAAACATCCATCAATTCCTGGCGGCGGAGTTCGATGCGCTCTTCGTTCACCGTTTGTTTCAGATGAAAGGCCTCGGTTTCCTCTTCGGGGGAATAACCGAAGGCGCCGATCCGTTCGATTTTTGCCTTCCGTGCGAACGCCAACAACTCGTCGAATTCTTCTTCGGACTCGCCCGGGAAGCCGACGATAAATGTCGAGCGTATAACGGCGTTGGGGAAGCGGTGGCGGATGGACTCGATCAACGCCAGTTTTTTGTCCGGTGAAGCGCCGCGTTTCATGGCCTTCAACACCCTGGCCGACACATGCTGGAACGGCAGGTCGAAGTAGGGGATGACGGTGGGGTGCCGGAAGGCTTCGATGATCTCTTCGTCAACTTCTTCGGGCATCATGTAGAGCACGCGGATCCAGGTGAAGCCGATTTTCGAGAGTTCTTCCAGAAGCGACGGTAGCCCGGATGTATTTTGCCGGTCCTTACCGTAATAGGTGGAATTCTGGGAAATGAGGTTGAGCTCCCGGAAACCGAGATTATAGTAGAGTACCGCCTCTTTGACGATGGACTCGGTATCTCTGGAGCGATAGGAGCCGCGGATTTTGGGGATGGCGCAAAAGGCGCATTGCATGTTGCACCCTTCGGATATTTTGACGAACGTCGTGTTGGGAGTGGTGGTGATAATCCGTTTGTTCAGGTGAGTGTAGAGAAACAGCTCCTGGTCTTTGTAATCCGCCGATTTATCGGCGGCGATCAAATTCGCCAATTCCTCCGGGTCATTGACACCCCAAACGATATCGGCTTCTTTGAAATTTTCCTTCAATTCTTCGATGTACCGCTGCGGCAGGCAACCCATGACCGCCACATGGCCGATCTCTCCATTTTCTTTCCTTTCAAACGCTTCCAGCACCTCGTCGATGCTCTCTTCTTTGGCGTCCCTGATAAACGAACAGGTATTGATCACCATCCAATCGGCGGGCTCGTACGAGGAGACGATACGGCAGCCGCGCTCCTCCAGCATTCCGCCCAGGACCTCTGTATCCACGATGTTCTTGAAACATCCCAAACTCACAAATGCAACGGTTTTTTCTTTTTTTCCCATGTTCCAGTGATTGTACCAGATTTGAGCAGCCTCTGCAATTTTGTTGCGGAGTTAAATCTGAAAATATCCCGGATGCTTGAAAAATCCTGATATCCGTTTATAATATAATGGGAACTGAACAGGAGTGGCGAATCTATGTCGAATATCAATACGAAACGAGGAACAATTGGCATACTGACTGGCGGCGGCGATGTGCCGGGTTTGAATCCCGCGATCCGCGCGGTGACGTTGAGAGCCTGCAACGAGGGCTTCCGCGTTGTCGGAATACGCAGGGGATGGGCGGGATTGATCGATATGACCGGTGATGTCGAGTCGGATAGAAAAACCTGCTACATGGATCTGACCGAGGAGGTTGTACGGAGGATCGGCCGCAGCGGCGGCACGTTTTTGCATTCGTCCAGAATCCGCCCGACCCATGTCCCTGCCGAAAGGGTTCCGGATCATTTAAAAGAAAAATACAATCAAGAATTCAACGATATGACCCCGGAAGTATTGAAGAACATCGACGCGTTGGGGATCGACTACGTGATTCCCATCGGCGGCGACGATACCCTCAGTTACGCGGTGCATTTGTACAAATTGGGAGTCAAACTGGTGGCGATTCCCAAGACGATGGACAACGACGTGCCCGGTACCGATTATTGCATCGGTTTCAGCACCTGTGTGAGCCGTACCATCGAGATGACCAACAGCTTGCGCACCACCGCCGGTTCCCATGAACGGTTTCTGGTGATCGAGGTGTTCGGCCGTTATGCAGGTTTTACCTCGTTGATCCCTGCGATGGCGGGAGCGGCCGACCGGTGTGTGATTCCCGAATTTCGCTTCAATCCGGAGAAATTGACAGAAATATTGTCCGAAGACCGGAGGTTGAACCCGTCGCTCTATTCCATAGTACTGGTCTCCGAGGGGGCGACATTCCACGGCCAGGATATGGTGTATCTGGACCATGAAGAAGATATGTATGGGCATAAAAAGTTGGGAGGCGTCGGCGATTTGTTGAGCGAGAAGTTGAAGGAATTG
>JAHELQ010000767.1 GCA_024644125.1 Candidatus Aminicenantota bacterium
GTCCGCGTCCAGACTGATTTGCATCTCGAAGTAGCCGATCCGCTTCAATTCCTGGACGATCTCCCGGGTCACCAGGGTACCATTGGTGAGAAAGGAGGTTTTAAAATTGTGTTTTTGAGTGTAGCGCAATATATCTAGAAACTCGGGATGCAGGAACACTTCTCCGCCGGTGAAGCTGATATCGGAACAATGGAGGTTTTTTAGTTGGTCCAGAATGTCGATCGCGGTCTCTCTGGAAATGATGTCTTTATGCGAGGAATCGAAGCTGCCGTAGCAGTGGCGGCATTTCAGGTTGCAGGCGGATAATAGTTCGGTGGAAAAGGCGTGGACAAAATAATCATGGGGAAAATCCAGTGTTTCAGGGATCAGGCCCCGTTGCGGGAGAGGCGTTGGCGAGACTTCCGCCACATTGTTGTCAACGAAAGTTTGAATCACCGGAATGATTGTCTTCTCCATGTCCTGTTCTTCGACAGCATAACGGCCGGCTAACTCCCGGGCGCAATCACCCACGCATTTGCCCCGGTCAAGGAGTTCTAGAATCGCGAAGGCGTCGGGATTGATGGACATTTTTTTTCGGAAGTCGAAGTCGTAGATTTGCAGATCGCCGACAAATTTGCCGTCCAATTGGATTCGCTTGAAAAATGATTTGGGGTGAAAACCGATATATGAGTTGGATTGGATAGTCATATTATTCTCCTCAGGGTTCTTTAGGGCGACCGGAAACCGCCCGCTGGCGGGCGCACGAGAATGAATCGCGACGATCCATTCTTCCGGTTTCCGCAAACGAGATCGCCAGGCAGCCGCTTTTGCAAACGGACACATCGGAACAATCCTTGCAACCGGCGATGGCCATGGCGTTGTTGCAGCCGAGCATCGCATCACGGTCAAAGCCGTAGAAGATCTGTTCGATGGAATCTTCGTTGATATTGCCCATGACGAAGCGGGGGATGTGGGGATAGGTGATGCAAGGAGTGATATCTCCGTTGGGGCGGATGGCGATTTTGTTCCAACCGCCGTCGCAACGGCGGATGTATCCCTCCGAGGAGCCTTCGTTGGAACCGTGGCTGCCTCTCTCGCCGTAGCGGTGACGGACCGATGTTATCGCCCGGTAAAATTCGGACGGTTCGATGTGAATGTCGTTTGCTGTTTCACTGCAACGGCCCATCCGGTACACCTGCCCCATCAAGATTGGGATCCCCAGCTCATCGGCAAAATCCCACATTTTGGCGATGAAGTCCTTGCTGCCCTGGTGCACCGCGTGGTTGATCCGTACACCGAGTCCCTCCTCTTTGAGGCTTTTGAGGGCGGCGACCGCCCGTTCGAACGCGCCTGCGACGCCTCTGAACGCGTCGTTGATTTCCGGCGTATGCCCGTCGATGCTGATATGCACGCTCATTTTGCCTATCTCTTTGAGGCGGCGGGCGATTTGCGGAGTGACCAGGGTTCCGTTGGTGGTTATAGTGATATAAAAATGGTGTATATTGACAGCCGCGTCCAGAATCTCCCAGATGCCAGGATGCAAAAAAGGTTCGCCGCCGGTGAGGCGGACATCGTAACAATGAAACGCCTTTATTTGATCCAGCGCCGACAAGACCTGCGCCGTTTGGAGTGTGTCGCCATGGCCGGGTGTGAACGAGCCGTAACAATGTTTGCAACGAAGGTTGCAATTACCGGTCAGTTCGAGTGTCACCTCCTGGGGGAAATGATCGCGCGGTAATTGGGCGCATTGGGGAATTACCGGTTTCCGGACAGCCGGTTTAGACCGCTCGATGGTCATCAAGCCAATTTTTACCCCCTGCTCGACCACCGCCTGCACAACTGGTTCCAGGTTGTGTTTGTCTATTCCGTAATTTTTTGCCAGCGCATCGATGCATCGGGTTACGGAATTGCCGCTATCCAGGAGATCCATGATTTCGAACGCGTCTTCGTTGATTTCCATGCCGCGGCGGCCGTAAAAATCATGGATCCTGGCATTTCCCTGAAATCCCCGGGGAAGTTTTAGCCTTTGGAAAAAAAATCTATCGTTTATGGTTACATATAATTCAGTCATATTGTACTGCCTGTCTCCAAAAAGAAGGAGAGGTCTCGCGACCCCCCCTTCCGTTTCCTTCACTAATTACTCAGATAAATTAATCGGCTATCAGCTCGAGGAAGAGCATCC
>JAHELQ010000239.1 GCA_024644125.1 Candidatus Aminicenantota bacterium
ATCTCGATTACAAAGAACATCAACAACAAAAAACCGGGAGATAGGAACACCCACCACAATGCGTCGCCGCCGCCAATTCCTTTGCCCATAACGAACGGCGATTCCAGAATCCGTAACGACACATCGAACGCCAGGAACACACCGGAGGAGATCATGATGCCGAAGATACCTGAGAAGGTACCCCGCTCGTTAACGTGGAACCAATGAGCATTTACCTTGACAATGGATACAGCTCCATAACTCTGGAAGTACATGTTGGCGCCATACAAAATGGCGTACACCACTTTTAGGGGAGCTGCCGATGGATTATCGAGCCCAAGGACATACCAGAGATAAAAACCCATCCCCAGGTTCATAATGCCGGCGCCCATCGCAGCGATCAAGATGCCTTTTTTGCCGCCGATGCGATCCACCAACGGACCGTTTATCAAGAACGACAGCGCATACACAACAGCCCCCACTCCGAATATGAATCCAAAATCGGCCTTGCTCATCAAGTCGCCCAGCGCATTTTTCGAAACCGTCAGGTTGTATCGCCCCATATAGAGAAGGGCGTAAGTCAACCCCATCGGGAACCAATTCCAGAACCGTCTATGACGAAATTCACTCGAATGATTCATCGTCGGCTCCTACTGCTTAGAGCGATAGATGTCCCACAACGCCGCGAGAACCTCATCGAGGTGTGCGCCTAGAACTTCCGGCTTGTCGGTTTTTTCCGGCATGTTGTCAAACACGCCGTAAGGTACCTTGAAATTCCTGACCGGGAGGTATTGAGGGTCGGCCGCAAATTCAGCCCAATCCGACTCTTTATACAGTTTTTCCAGTTTCAAATCTTCGAGACCGTGTTCGAGGATGGAATCCGGTTTATCCGGATTGTAACGGCGGCGGTTTTTGCGCAGCGATTCTTCCCAGGTGACGGAGATATACAGGGTCGCCGCATCCCGCAAAATCTCGTCCGATAAATACTCATACGCGGTTTTGAATCCCCCGTGCTCGGAACCGCGGGAGAACTCGATAAAAACAGTCCCTTCATTTTTATAAAAATCGGGATTATCCCGCATAAATTTCTTGTAAATAAAATTGATCTTTTTGATCAGAAAATTCCAGTACCACTTGTCGCGGAACACGTGTCCCGGATACGTCTTCCCATTATACTCGAATTCCCGCTCGGAAATCAGGCGCGGAAGCCCCATCTCCTCCAGAAGATCATCGTCCTCGAATTGTTCCCATAGAATGGGAAAATCGTCAATTTCACGGAATTCACCGATGTGGAAGCGTTCAATTCTCTCTTTTACCGGGACGTTCTTCAAATAATCGATCACCTCAGATTTTCCTGCAGCCGGACGGCCGTTCAGGATGATAATATCAAACGTTTTTTTATCCATTAAGAACTCCTAATGATTCATTAAAGTAATAATTTTTTTTATTATAAACGTTCTGGAAGTTACATTCAATTCCAATCCCCTTAAAAATACATCGAGAATAAAAAATGAATGGCAAATCGAAGTCTTGATTCAAAGATTCGCTCTATCTGTCGAAGAGAGCGATCTGACTGAGTAAAGGAAGAGGCTATTGGATTCTTAAGGTGATTATGATATGATTCGTAAATGTTCAAGACCTTTGACCGCTATGTTTTAAAAGAGATTGCTTCGCCTTTTGCCATCGGCTTCATCGTATATACATTCACGTTGCTGATCAATCAGATTCTTATCCTCTCGCACACATTGATCTCCAAAGCCGCAACCACCGAAACCATCATCAAGATATTGATCTATTTGCTCCCGGACTTTTTGGCGTTTACCATACCCATGTCAACGTTGATGGGAGTTCTGGCGGGCCTCAGCCGGATGAGCAGCGACTCTGAAATCATCGCCTACCGCACAATGGGAATCAACAATGCGAGAATCCTAAAACCGATTATGCTCTTCGCCTTCTTAACCTGGCTTTTCTCCACCTGGCTAATTATGTACCTGGCACCGGAAGCGAATTTCCGCTTCAACAAACTATACACAAATATAGGCGTCTCCCGGGCGGTTTCCAATATCAAACCCGGAACATTTTACCGTGAATTCCCATATTACACTCTATACTTCAATGATATCGACAACCGCAACAGTGAATGGAAAGATGTGTTCCTCTACTCACGGAAAGATGGCGGCACCGATACTGTCATTCTGGCGGAGTCCGGGAGATATGTTCCGGGAACCGAAGGGGAAGATAGTGTCATTCTTTTGAAAAATCCGACAGTACACGGTTTCAAAAAAAACGAACCGGAAAAGAGTTACACCATCACCAAATATAAATTGCTGAAGGAAACCGTATCTCCCACCATTAAAGTCAAACAAACCCGCAGAAGCAACCAGCTCATATTCCCCGAATTGGTGCGCAAACGTCGAGAAAAACCCGAAGTCATTTCAATGCAAATCGAATTCCACAGGAAATTCTCGTTGCCATTCGCCTGTATCGCCTTCGCATTCCTCGCGCTTCCTCTCGGAATCTCCACCAAAAAAGGCGGCAAAGTCAGCGGATTTATTATATCGCTTGGGATCATCTTTGTATATTACACCCTGATTACCCTCTCCGAAAGCATGGTGATGAAAAAAAACGTCTCTCCGGTAGTGGGCATGTGGGCCGCGAATATATTCCTTATTTTGACGGGCTTCATTCTCTTCTATTATACATCCCGTGAAAAATCCATTGATTGGAGAAGGGGATTCTCTTTTTTAGGAAAGTTTTTTTTCCAGCTATTCCCAAATGGCAGGAAACCCATCTTGATCTTTAAAATCAAACGGACAGATTTCCATCTGCTGAAAATCCTGGATAGTTACGTGATGCGCCGATTGGCGCTGACATTTTCCTTCATTTTTTTCTCAATGGTTTCCATCTTCTGGATCATAGGCATATTCGAGTTGTTGGACGATGTGGTGGATAATAATGTCGCATTTTTTTATGTCGTCGAGTATGTTTATTACAATACCCCCAACATACTGGGATTCGTCTTCCCGGTCTCGGTTTTGACCAGCGTGCTACTAACCTTCTCCTGGATGAGCAAAAACAACGAAATCACTGCTGTTCAAATCAGCGGCATCAGCTTGCACCGGCTGTCGGTCCCGGCCATTATATTCGGGATTCTCATTTCCGTCAGCGCATTCGCCATTCAGGAATACATCACTCCTGACTCCAACCAGAAGGCCCGGCGGGTTTTAAATATCATCCACGATCGCGAATCCGAAACCGAGAGCGAATACGAAAAAAACTGGGTAATGGGCAAAGACGGTACAATTTACTTTTACAATTTTTTTGACAAACGACGGGGGAACTTCAATAGCTTCAACGTCCTCTACCTGGACAATGAATTTAAAATCATGCGTCGGGTCTCATCTAGAGAGGCGCTCTGGGTCGGCCCAAACAAGGTTCAATTAAAAGTGGGTTTCGAAAAAAATTTCAAAGACAACGAACCCATGCCCACCAAAACATTCCAGCAACGCTACATCATTATCCCGGAAGGGAGGGATTTCTTCAAAAAAAAGATTTCATTCTCCAAATACATGAACATCCGGGAATTGTCCCAATACATCGCTTACCTGAAAGCCAACAATTCCAATAGCCAGAGTTACGAGGCAGAAATGTACCAGAAATATTCGTTCCCCCTCTCCAGCCTGATTATGGTTTTGATCGCCATCCCGTTCTCTTTCATCATGGGTAACCGCGGGACATTGTACGGCATCGGAATCGCTATCGCCCTATCGATGATTTTCTGGGGCACCATCGCTATCTCCAACTCTCTGGGTTCGGCCACCATTCTTTCCCCGTTTATTTCGGCGTTTGCGCCGGCATTTATATTCGCCGCGGGATCAATCTGGTTGTTTACAACTGTGAAAACTTAGGATCAGTAGCGTTTCACCAGCATCAGGCTCTTGTAATCCCTCTGAAATCCAAAAGCGATCAGATCGCTTCGGTAAGGGCTTTCCAGAGCCGGTACTCCATTTATAATCTCGACATTGATATATTTCAGCGGTTGAAATTCGCGGCTGATTAAAATTTTAAAAAACGTAAAAAACTTATCACACCCGGGATGTCCCGGTTCCACATATAACTCCAGTTCTTTGCCGTTTTTCCGGGACACGAGAACCGGCTTCATCCCCTGGAAGACCAGATGTGTTGTCGGCAGCCGGTGGGGAAGTACGCTCTTGAGGCTTTCGATGGCGATCCCGCACAATGAGGCCGGATCCGTCGCATTCATCCAATATACGGCATCATGATTCAACCCTCGTCCCAGAAGCCTTACTGCCTGTGGCGATGCAAACTGAAGACCAGGCACCTCTTTAAAAAAATGACCCGACACAATCTCGCCAGATAATTCCATCAACCGCAACACCGGGAAAATTTGTCCCCAGCGCAATCCCGGAAGCTCATTCCAGACAATTTCCCGCATCAATATACCGTAACGAGAAAGCAGTAACCGGATCCGGTCTTTGACAATCTCCTGCCGATCCAACGCATCGAGCGAATCCTCATCGCTCCCTACCAACGCATACCAGGTACCGGTGAAGGGGCGACTCTGTTTCCAGCGGTTGAAACCAAACCGACGCGACCGGCGCTGCGATTGATTAACTCCACTGCGCTGCCCCTGTACAGGGATATCCGCCTGAAACTTGTTCATTATACCACTACGAAGAGTTTGATAATCATCGTTGGTTACGCGTCCCTGCCAGACGAGATCCCAGAGGGCGGCGCTCAATTCCCGGCTGGGGACCCGCATGATTCCCGAAATATCGTCGAATGCCAATCGCCCCACCGACTGGGAGAACATCCTTTCGAGCTCCGACATGATATCCGCCTGTCCCTGTTCATCTCGAATCAATGGCCCAGGATCAGGTTTGGTTATAGCTGCTGAAAAGAGGTCGAAATCCGATTCAAAACAAAACGATGTACGCTCGCTTCCGCAACCGAACCAGGTCAGCTCATTCCGGCGGACAGCGGAATCCAACCAATGGGAATAATACGGGGACAGGCGCGCCGGCAAAATATCGCTCTCCCAAAGCCCCGCCCTGCCCGGGTAGCCGAAGAGCGATTCGATGCCGCGCTGCAAATCCTCCAGAGTATCCCCCGGCGCTGTCAGCCCCTGAAACATAGCCAGGAAGAGTTGCAATGACTCGGGAGGAAGGGCTTCGAAATCAGGTCGCGCCCTGGACCGACGCATTCGCAGTAAAATCTCGACATTTTCCGCCTCACAAATCTCCACCGCGCCTCGATCATCGAATTCCGATGGCAGCTCGCGGAATTCATCGATGAGCACCCGCCCATCCTCCGACAAAATATCGAGCGCTTCTTCCAGAACCTCTTCTGGAATTTTGAGAGTGGAAGAGATAAAATTCGCGGGAACCGGGCCATAAAAACGCAACCATTCCCCTAAAAACGAAGCGAGAGATTCTTCTTCAAAACCGGGGCCGAGAGATACCGCGAGCCGGTGCTCCATTTCCCTCGCATACACCCCCACTTGCGTTTCATCTGCAAAAAATGTGGATATCCTATCCTCAATTTGCTGAAGCCATTCCTCAGCTAGAACTCCATAATCTCTGTTAACCGAAGCGAGCAACTCCTTCCATTCGAAGGCAGGAATCAACAACCGCTCTTTTAACCAGAGCAGCAACTCTTCCGGACTATCCGGCGGATAGCCGGGAGTTGTCCGGTGTAATTTTTGTTGGAGCTCCTCGATCAGTTGAGGCGAAAAACGGGGCCGCAAATGGGACGACGCCATTACCTCCTTGAGCAATCGGTCGCTGAGATTGGTTCTCAGTTTGGAACCCGGCGTATCGTCTTCGTACATATAAAAATTGGTTTGACGCCAGATGACCCCTTCGGCGAAGGGGGAGGGTTTGCGAGTGGTGGCTTCGGTGATCTGAATTTCCCCCGCGTGAATCTCTTCCAGCAGATGTTGCAGGCGGTCGAGTTCGAACTCGTTCTGCAAACACTCCCGCCAGGTCTCCAGTAGAATAGGGAAATCTTCATATTGGGAAACCGCCTCCAGCAATTTTTTTGAGCGGAGCCGGTTGAGCCACAACGGCATGCGCTCGTGAAAACTTTTCCGCGGCAGAAGTAGGGCTCGTTGGGCAGTTTCCCGGAAACGGGCGCCGAAAAAGCCTGTGCTTTCGAGTTTTTTTCGCAATAAAGGAATCACCCGGTCCGCTTTGACCAATGCAAGGAGATCGGAAACGCCAAACGCATGGGGTAAATTGATAATAATGCAATCGTTGTTGACAAAAAGTTCCAGGGGATATCCGAATTTTTCCTGCCACGCGGCCGCCAGGGCAAAGGCGAAAGGTCGATTCACCCTCCCGCCCCAGAGGGTGTGCAGGATTGTTTGCTTCGTATCCTTCGCATTCACCGGATCAAAAAAATGTTCCACCAGGACATGGTGCCGGTGTGGTAATGGTGCTCCTGTATCTTCTTTTTGCCGTTTCAGGTAATTGATCAATTCATCCGCCGCCGCCCCGCTCATATGATGGTGTTCCATCAAACGGGACCGGAAGAGAGGGCTCTTCAACTCCTCATCCGCCAACTCGAGGAAGCGGCCGATCCGTTCGGACAGGTGGAAGGAGCGATTCATATCTTCTGCTCGCCAAAAAGGAATGACAGTATTGCTTTTTTGAACCTGCGCCACCTCTACATCATTGTGGGTGATCCGTTGGATGCGCCAGACCTGATTCCCAAAGGGAAACGCCTCTCCCAAAGACCTTTCCCAGACAAACTCCTCATCCAATTCACCGATCTTGGCCTTTGAATCAGCCACCCTGAGATTAAAATATCCCCGGTCTGGAATCACACCGCCGGAAAGGTACAACAAGTGCGCCGTATGCTCCCGCGCCCGGACGGTATTTTTTACCCGGTCCAGAAGCAAGCGAGGTTTCAACTCGCGGATTCGGGCGTCAGCATAACGGCCCGCCAGCATCTCCAATACCAGATCGAATTCCTTTCGTCCAAGATTCCGGTAGGGGTAAGCGGCACAGATCTCTGCGAAACATTCATCGATATCCATCTCTTCCAGAAGAGTCATGGATAAAACCACCTGGGCCAGGACATCCAGAGGCGACTCCAGCGGGGTCGTCTCTTCGATTTCATCACCATTGATATGAGCCGCAAGTACGGCAGCCTCGACAAACGCGTGGCTGTGCAAGGGATAAAACATTCCGCTGGACACTTGCCCCACGCCATGCCCGGCCCGGCCGATCCGTTGAATGGCGGAGGCGATGGAAAACGGAGGCTGCACAAGAACCACCTGATCCACACTGCCGATATCGATTCCCAGTTCCAGAGAGCTGGTAGCGACAATCGCCGAGAGCTCTCCCGCCTTGAATCTCTTCTCCACCACCGACCGTATTTCGCGGGATAGAGAGCCATGATGTGAATACACACGGTCTTCATCAAACCCTTCGTTGATGAAGCGGGTGATTTTCTCCACCATCCGGCGACTGTTGGTAAAAAACAACGTGGAACGATTCTTGCGGATCACATCCCTGAAGTCCGCTGCCAGAGCCCCCCACCAATCTTCTTTCTTTTTTATGTTCGCCGGCAACGAGGGGAAGCGCACTTCGATATCATAGTGTTTGGTGGTATCGGATTGAACAATTTTTACCGGACGTTTCCGGTATTCGAAAGTCTCTCCCATGGAGACAGGGCGCCTACCACCCACGAAATCCGCCACCACGTGAAGGGGCTTCACCGTGGCAGACAACGCGATCCGTTGGAATTCCCCATTCAGGGAGACCAATCGCTCCACGGCGGTCATCAAATAG
>JAHELQ010000240.1 GCA_024644125.1 Candidatus Aminicenantota bacterium
CGACGCCGGTAGGGCTTCTGCTAACCACTCTTCTCATGTCCACTGGATTTCATTATTTCGAGACCACCAACCAGTCACTGACGTTGCAGTATTTCTCATTGCATGACTCGCCGGCAGTTTTAGCGCGGTTGCGAAGCCTGAGCGCCCTGTCCAACATACTCATCGGCGTACTGATCTGGATATCGGTGGGTTTTCTTTCCATGCCATTTTTGTTTTTCCTGATTGGCAGCGCGGTAGCTGTCGCAGGAATCTATTCTTTCTCGCTGAATCCAATTGACAACCAGCTCCCCCCCCAGGAGAAGCGACTGATTTTGAAGCGGAAATACTGGTTGTTCTACGTATTGAATTTTCTCGCCGGAGCCCGCCGTCAGGTTTTTATGGTGTTCGCGGTGTTTTTATTGGTGGAGCATTTCCAATTTTCCGTCCAGACCATTACCATCCTGTTTGTGGCAAACAACATCGTCAACTATCTGTTCACCCCCCTGATCGCCTTTTTCATCAATCGCTTCGGAGAACGGATCGTGCTTTCGATCGAATACGGAAGTTTGATCGGAGTTTTCCTGGCCTACGCCTTTATCGACAATGCGCTGGTATGCGGATTTTTATATGTCCTGGACCATTTGCTGTTCAATTTTTCTATCGCCATCAAAACTTTTTTCCAGAAAAACGCCGACAAACAGGATATCGCGCCCTCCATGGCGGTCAGTTTCACCATCAACCACATCGCCGCCGTCTTATTGCCTGTGCTTGGAGGCGTTTTCTGGGTAATCGACCGGAGGTTGCCGTTCATCGCCGGAGCTTTTTTAAGCCTGGTATCATTGCTGTTTACCCAGAAAATCAAACAACTGCCTCTTCTTGACAAATAGGCCTATATCAAGTATTGTTGAGGCATGAAGCCATGGCAGATTAAATTATTCGAGAAAAGCCTCATGAAAAAAGAAAAGGTGGGATTGGTTTCCCGTCTAAGTGATTTTAACGGAAAAAAGATATTCGACCTGGGATGCTCCAATGGCACCGTTTCCTATTTTTTGAAAAAAAACGGCGGACAGTGGATCCATGCGGACCTGGACATGGAGAACATACTCACAGCCAGAACCCTGCTCAACGACAACCTCTTCCAATTCTCCGAAGGCAGTCTGTCGGTCGGCGACAGGCAATTTGACCTGGTTATCGCACTGGATGTTCTGGAACACCTGGATAACGATGTCGCCATGCTGCGGGAGATTCGCCGGATCTTGAAACCAAATGGCACGGTCATTGTGTCAACTCCCATCAGCGGCGGTTTTTTCATACTCAATTGGTTTAAGGAAAAAATGGGTTTGACACCGGAAATTTACGGCCATAAACGGGAAGGCTACTCGCTCAGGCAATTGGCGGATCTGCTTGAAGATAACGGCTTCAACATCACCCATGCATCGACTTATTCAAAATTTTTCGTAGAAATGTTCGAGATTATCTTAAATATCGGGTACACCCGAATCAACCGCGTAAAAACCAGCCAGTTGCGAAGCGGCTCCATTTCCCCCTCCTCAGCCAAAGACCTTGAAAAAAACAGCTCGCTCTTCAAACTATATTCCTGGTTTATCTACCCCATCGTCTATTTGGTAACCCGCCTGGACAAACTTTTGTGGTTCAAGACAGGATACGCGACACTGGTTACTGCCGAGCGCATGGAATTACAGTGACAAGGAAGAAGATTCTTCTCTTCGTTTCGATCGCTTTTCTCATGACTATCGCCATTATCGGCGGATATTATTTATGCGGACCGACTCCGGCGTCCCCGGAGCCCTATTCGATCCTGTGCATCGGAGACAGCCTGACCGAAAGTAAATACGGCTCATACGTCGGTTCATTGAAGAACCAATTCCAAAGAAGCGGCATCCCGGCGAAGATCCATTCGGCAGCCCGGCCGGGAAACACTTCAGGCGAATACCTCGATTATTTGAAGCAAGCGACCGTCCTGGAAGAAACAAATCCAGCCATCGTCATCATCATGCTGGGGACCAATGATGTAAGAATCGACAGCGACCGTACCCCCCTCGCCCTCTTTACCCAGAACCTACGGGCGATTGTCCGCAAAGTGAAAAATCACCGCAATCCAGATGGCTCCTATCCGCAATTGTTCATCGCAACCCCGCCCCCGATCTTTTCCATCGACATCGATGTATTCGATAAACACTCTATCCAGCGCATCGCCACCGAAATCGCGCCTGCAATCCGTGACCTGGCGAAGGCGGAACGCGTCAATCTGGTGGATGTGTATGATTATTTTCTCAACAAACCGGCGGTTCTTCCCGGAATCCACTTCAATACCCGCGGATATGAATTGTTGGGCAAGTGGATATTCAAGCATATCGACTCCTCCATCGCCGGTTTCCAGGCGGAAGCCGAGGAGCGGCTTCCCAATATTTTCGCTGGGAAAATCGCATTTCAATCTGACAGGTCCGGGAACGAAGATGTTTATGTAATAGATCGCACCGGCGTCACACAAATCACCCGTTCTCCAGCATTCGACGGTTACCCGGCAATCTCCCCGGACGGCAAGCAAATTGCCTTCGAATCCAGGCGGTCCGGCCGGTTTGAGATTTTCCTCTCGGACATGAAAGGCAAAGTCCAGCCCCTCATTTCCTCCGACCAGGACAATAAATCGCCCATCTGGAATCACAGCGGCGACTATCTTTTTTTCTCCCGCGGCCGTGACAACAGCCAGAATATCTTTAAATACAATGTTGGATCGAAACAAATAGAACAGGTTACCCGGTTTTCCGGGACCAACGCCTTACCATCCATTTCATCCAGCGAAAAATATCTGATTGTAACCGGGAAAAATTTATTGGGATGGAACCTTTATCTCGTCGATCTCCAGAGTATGGAAAAACACATTTTCGCCGACGGTTACAAAGGCTGCCGCGCAAAATTTTCCCACCTTGGTGAGCGGGTTGCGTTTGTATCTCACAAGTATGACGGCAAAGGAGATATATTTCTCGCCGACATACAGGCGACAGGGACGCCCCCGGAGAGGCTGACTCTGGATCCCCAACATCACGATTATTATCCGGCATTCTCCCCCGACGACAGGTACATCGTCTACGCGTCCGGTCCGCAACTGAAGTCCGGGAATTGGGACATAAAAATCATGGAACTGTCAACCCGCAAAACCTGGACCGTCACATCATCGCCGGCGGCCGACCGTTTCCCGTCCTGGGCAAAGGACTGATCCGTGCGGCCGCGAAAGCTTATCACAAACATCCTGTTACCTGTGACAATCACAGCCGCCATTCTCTATTTTTTCTTCAGGGACATTTCGCTTCTGGATATCCGGCAGGCCATCATCAATATACCGCTGCATTTTTTACTGGCCTATCTCCTACTGAGTATCTGCGGCACATTGCTGAGAACACTCAAATATCGAATTCTGATTGCCGGCAAAATTACCTTCGCCAGCATGTTTCTCATCACATTGGTCCGCAATTTTTCGGTCGATCTATTGCCCGCGCGCACCGCGTCGTTGGTTTTTTACTCGTACCTCGCCAAACGGGAGGGGGTTTCCGTTGAAGAGGGGGCTTCCAGTTTTGTCATCTCGATGTTCTACGATAGCCTCGCATTGTCCGTGATGCTGGGCTCGCTGGTTTTTTTCCTGGCCGATGGAGTCGGGCGGTCCTTCATTTATATTGGAATGACGATCATTTTTGCCCTCTCCATTATGGTAATTTTCCTGGCGGAATATATCCTTTCGTTCATTTTGAAAATCGCATTTTTATCCAAATTCCCCCGGATAACAATTTTTTTTGGGAATATTCTCGATTATTTGCGTCACCATAAAAACAGACAAGAACGCGCTATCGTTTTTTTGTTGAGTCTGGTGATCCGGTTGATTAAATATGTATCCGTCTTTATCCTGTTTGCAGGCATCATCGGGATTCCCTTTTCGCTTAAATACTTTGCCATGTTTTGCTTCGGATTGGCCGGAACCGAGCTGTCTTCGCTACTGCCCCTTCAGGGCGCCGGCGGGTTCGGAACATGGGAGTTGGCGTTCGCGTTGGTATTCAAAGGCTTACAATTTCCTCTGGAGAACGTCAAATTGACCGGATTGGTTATCCACATCATCACGCAAGCCTGGGAGTATTTGACAGGTATTGCCGCCTTTTTATACATGGTCATGCACAACCATAGAAATAAAGCGAAATAATCTTCAAAGAGCCGCCAGGGATAAAAAAAAAGGGCGGCCATTAAAATGACCGCCCATTTATGATAGTTTATATCAGATCAAACCAATATTAAAGCTGAGTGATCCGGCTTTCTTTGTCGAAACCACCGACATTCGCCACGATAGAGACTGCGTATTCAAAGGATTCAGCATCGCCTTTCTGAATGTAAGCCTGGGGATCCACATACTCGTAAGTAGCCTGACCATCGTAAGGAATGGTGGTGACAGGAGTACCCCAATCTGTTTCACCGGCATTGCGGCGATAAAGATTGAAGTGTGTCAGGTTGTCGAATTTCGCATCGTTCCGGGCATCGTTCTTCCAGGACATTTTGTTGATCCATGCTCTGAAAAGATAACCGCGGGTGACGTGAGACGTCACAGCGCCTTCCACCGGCTGGAATGGGGCATCCAATACCTCGACGGTCACGGAGTCGTGGCCCATCAAGTTTTTGGAGTCGGACACGTAGTAGTGAATGGTGTAAAATCCGGGAGTGGCGAAGCGCATGATGTGATTCGGGCTATCGCCGCCCCAGAACTTGGTGGTCCTCTCATAGAAGCGGTGGTTGACAATGGTATTGGAAGCTGAAACCACCTCGCCGGTGATTTCGAAGTCCTCGTTGGTCAGCACCACTTCAGGTACATTCAGCTTGACCACCGGGCCATCGACCTGGCGAATCGCCTCATAATGGGTATCCATGCAATCTTCGCGGGTGCCCATACCGGGACCGGACCAGACGCAATGAGCGGTACCTTCGTCGTCCACTTCGATCTCCAACACTTTTTGATACCGTCCGGAATCCTTAATTATCACGGGTTTCTGGATATTGGTGTTGGTTAGACGCACGAACACCGGGCGATAGGTTTCACCGGAGGCGTTATCGTCTTTGTAACCCTGGTTGTGGATAGCGTAGGCCACGTCGTTGCGGGCCATACACAGGCCGACCATGGTGATCTTGCTGCCGATAATGATGCCGCCAAGATCCTGCCAGGGCTGACCGGCCGGTTTGTAAGCCACTTTGGTTTCAGTGGTACGACGGGAATATAGACAATACAGATTGCCCTGGGAATCGGCTTCCAATTCCGGCCAATAGGACGGAGGAGCGCCGCCGGGAATATCCACGACAGTACTGGAGTGAGCCTCTTTGAATTCGGGATACCCTTGCAAGTTACTGTATCTCAAGGACCAGGCAGCTTCCTGCCCCTCTTCGAATACCGCATGAAGGGTGTCGCCGACAAAAACCGTCGCCTGGTGGATGTCCACCTGCTCGATGTTACGGGACACTTTCACATAATCGGACCAATCGCTATATTCACCGGTTACCGGATCCTTGGTCTTTTTGACGCAGATGACGTTACTTTTCCAATCTGGATTACCGGAATATTCATAGGCATGCTGCCAGGTGACGTACAGATCTTCACGGATCGGGTCGATGGAGATTCGCGACCAGGCAGACTGCTCAGGTGTACGGATAATCATATGGGGAGTCGCCCACTGCTCGCCATCCGGTTTTTTATAATCAAAACTGGTGTACCAGATGTCGCGGTTGGGTCTGGCGTTGCCATCCATATAAGCCATATGAATAACGCCCTGGCTATCTTCCACGATGTGGGGGAAAAGGGAAGCGAACACATGGTTGACCGCTATCTTTTTGGGTCCCCAAACACCGGTTTTTTTGTCGAGAATACGATAGACGAGATCGGCGCATCTTTCTTCGGGACCTTCACCCCAGATACAGAAAATATCGCCGTTATCCAACGCCTTGATAACCGGATGTTTCGTCCAGTTAGTAGTCCGGGAGAGATTTTCATACCCGGGCAGTATCATAGACAGCAAAAATACTGCTATCAAGAACACAAAATATTTTTTCCTCATTACATTAACCTCCATTAAGAGTTAAGTTCATTATTTGGAAAAGTTGTAAGACAAGCCGAGATGGAAGCGGAAACCTGCCTGGTCAACCTCTTCATCAAAGTCTTCGATGGTAACTTTTCCAATTTCATACCGGAAATCACCAAACAGATTGAGCTTTTTGCTCAGTTCGAGATACAAACCGGCCAATAGCGACACACCATGGTTGGTGTTGAACGAAGCAGACGGTCTATAATCGTTGGTCTCTTTGATGTTGAATACCGTCCAGGCTGCGCCGAGATACGGTTTAATCATACCGGCATCAAACAAATATTTGGCGCCCACGTAAATAGGAGCCAAAACAACCTTTGTTTCCAGGTCGATGAGCTCGATAGTACCGGTAGCCTGGTAGTGCGCCACATCAACAAAAACTTCGTATGTGTCTTTAATGGTATAGGAAAGGTGGAACATCGCGCTCATACCGTTGCCATATACCGCTGTGAAATTTTCATCATTTTTTGAAACATAACCGAGGCCAAGACCAATGCTGAAATAATTCCGTGCGGCCACTTCTTCGACGGTTTCCACTTTCTTGGGTTCTTCTTTTTTCACAACTTTCTTGGGAGGTTCTGCTTTGATTTTTTTCTCTTTTATCTCTTTTTTAACCAGCTTCTCTTCGCCGGTGAGTTTCCGCACTTCGTCAGCTTTCACTTTTCTGTATTTACCGGATTCCTGGTCTTTCTGCATAGCGACGATTTTTCCGCCGTCTTTCAGACATTCGATCTTTTCCTTCAGAGTGCCTTCTTTATCGGAGAGAATTTCAGCGGTGATCAGATGATCGCCGGCCTCAACGCCCTCTAACACCAATACCTTGTAACCTTCCACCGGACCTGCTTTAATGTAGGTCTTTACCGCAACCCTGTCGGTGGCTTTGTATACGAACAAACCCTGGTCGTCTTTATAGACCTTGCATTTAGGAACCACTACGGCATTTTCATACTCTTTTTTGAAGAGTTTGAATTTAGCCTCCATGGCGTTAAAATCTTTAGCGGTATTGTCGATCACCAGGCAAACCTTGTCGGCGCCGATTTCCACGACTTCCGCAACTGCCTTTTTGGCGGAATCGGATTCCAGGCCGATTTTCTGGCCTTCGGAGAACAAACCTTTTGTTTCTTCGTCCACAACGACTGAAGCAATCAGTTTCTTCTCGTTGACGATAGTCGCCACAACACTACCTGCCGCCACTTCACCGTCTTTTTCCACATTCAATTCGGTTACCTGGCCAGCCAGTTTGGATACGATAGCGTTATCTGCGGCTTTCGCCTTTAATTCCTCTATCTTTTTTGCCGTAGCATCGATATTGGCCTGCGCCTGGGCTTCGGCTTTGTCGTTTCTCTCTCTCCAATGCTGCCGGGTCCACAGAACCTTTTTCCAATTGGCAAGTTCTTTTTCCTGCGCTTTCACTTCAGATAGCAGTGCATTGTCGATGACTGCGATAACCCAGTCTTCTGAAATGACGTCATTGACAGTGACTTTTACATCGGCGATCTTGCCGGCAACAGCACTCTTCACTTCTGCTTTCTCGGGTTTAAAGTTTGCAGAAAAATGAGCGAACTCACTGAAGTTTGTACCTTCAACTTTAGTGACTTCCACTTTGACTTTGTTGGGACATTTGACCTCTTCAGCATCCTCGGGCGCCCCAAAC